>DAOVYZ010000481.1 GCA_030635365.1 Bacteroidales bacterium | reverse complement strand
CAATTTGTACCAAAGTGCAAGATGGCAAAAAAAACATGTATTTGACAGCGAGAGGACAGCCTGTCCCGATTTTTTACGGGAGTTGCAGGAAAGAACTGGAAAATTTATGCGTTGTGCATTGGCGTTGTGATTTGTTTCTTTTTAGTTTGCAGTAAAATACACGGTCTTTTTTTAGCTTGCATATAATTATTATAATACATTACGTTCATTTCTAATTTTGATTTGGACGTATTTTATTTCCGCTTAAGAAATATTATTATTATTGTATTTTTACAATCTTAAAAATAAAATTTTGCAAAAAAATAACTATTCTGGTTAGAAAAGAATATTAAAGGGCAATGAAAGGCAATAAAATAGCCATGATTTAGTATTAATAACTTAGAAAGGGAATAAGATTTGTTTATAGAAAATAAATATATATATATGAAAAATATTAAAAGGCCTCAATCAATAATAGGTATTATCCTACTTATTTTTATTTTAAATGGTTGTAATGCATATAAGTCAATTGATATAGGAGATATTGAAAATGTAAATTTCAAAGGAATGGTAAATAGTAAAATCAGCCTTGAATTATCCATTCCAATAACTAATCCAAATGGATATAAAATCAAAATTAAATCAATGGATTTAGATGTTTCAATAGACGGGAAATATTTAGGCAAATTAAAAAACACCAATGAAATTATTATTCCTGCAAAATCTGATGAAGTTCAAAATATTCTAGTTGATATTCATATAAAAAATATGTTATCCGGTATGTCCTCTTTTTACAAAATAAGTAATTCTAAAAGCTTTAAGATGCAAATAGAAGGTACTATAAAAGCAAAAGCATTTCTAAGTAGCAAAACCATAAAAGTTTCAGAGATACAGGATGTTAGCTTATAGAATGCTTTTATATAACTTATTCCGTATTAAATGATTTTAAAAATGATTAATTTTGTTAATTCAATTGTTTATAAAATCAAATAGATATTAAATAAAAATCCAAACGAATGAAAATCTCCAAACTAATTTTAGGAATAGTATTCATTCTTTTTTTTAAATCAACTCTGTTTGGGCAAATTGAATATGATGATAATGTTTCAAAAGATATACTTTCTAAACTTCAGGAAAAAGTTGATGGAACTGGTGAAATAATAATTTTCCAGGATATGAGAATTAATGAATTAGTATATAATCATATTGAGCAAAATAAACGCAAAGGCGGTGTTCCCGGATACAGAATAAGAATATTCTCAGATATAGGGACCGGTGCAAGAGATGCATCCCAGAAATCAAAAGCCAGATTTTATGAGCTATTTCCCGAGATTCCAATTTACATAGAATATGACAGTCCTTATTTTAAAGTATATGTTGGGGACTTTAGAACAAAAATTGATGCACTAAAAGAATTTAACAGAATTAAAAGATACTTTCGTTCTGCATTTATTGTTCCCGACAAAATAAACTACCCTGATCTGGAAGAATAAACAATTTTAACCGAATTTTGTAAACTCTGTAAGAAATAAGCGCATAATAATATAGGATTAAAATGAGTGATCAAATTAAGCATGAGTGCGGAATTGCATTAATACGATTATTAAAACCCCTAGAATATTACCAGGCAAAGTATGGAACATGGATGTATGGCTTGCATAAACTATACTTGCTAATGGAAAAACAACACAATCGTGGACAGGATGGCGCAGGGATTGCTACACTGAAATTTGACCTTTCACCGGGTAAAAAATATATACATCGTTACAGGGCTAATAAATCAGCTCCAATTAAAGAAGTGTTTTCTAAAATTAATAGTTATCACAAAACTCTGGGAAAAGATGACTCAGAGTTAATAAATGACACCCAATGGGCTAAAGAAAATTTACCCTCTGCTGCCGACATTTATATTGGACATCTTCGTTATGGAACATTTGGGGGTGACGATATAGAGTTTGTGCAACCGCTTTTAAGAGAAAACAACTGGAAATCAAGAAATCTGGTTCTTGCCGGAAATTTTAATTTAACCAATGTCGATGAGCTATTTAAAGTATTAATAAATTTAGGGCAACACCCAAAAAGATACTCAGATACAGTTACAGTAATTGAAAAACTAGGACACTTCCTTGATGAAGAAAATCAATTCTTATTCAGGAAATACAAAAATGACGGTTTTAAAAATAAGGAAATCTCAGCATTAATATCAAAAGATCTTGACATAAAAAAAATATTACAGGAAGCTAGCAAGGATTGGGATGGAGGCTATGCCATTGCAGGAATCATTGGACATGGTGATGCTTTTGTATTACGAGATCCCAATGGAATTAGGCCGGCATTTTATTATAAAGATGACGAGATTGTTGTAGTAACATCAGAACGACCGGTTATTCAAACAGTAATGAATGTTAAAGCAGAAACGATCAAAGAAATAAAACCCGGAGATGCATTAATAATTAAAAAAGATGGCATGGTAACTTCTGAAGAGATAAGAATTCCGCAAAAAAGAAGCTCATGTTCATTTGAAAGAATATATTTCTCAAGAGGAAGTGATAAAGACATTTACCAGGAACGGAAACAACTTGGAAGGCTGTTAGTACCACAAATAATGAAAGCCATTAATAATGATATTGAAAACACCGTCTTCTCATTCATTCCAAATACAGCAGAAACAGCCTTTTATGGAATGGTAGATGAACTAAAGACCCACCTGCTTCAAGAGCAAAAGAAAGAAATTCTATCTCTTGGGAGCAAATTAAATGAGCAAGAATACAATCGCATTTTAAGCAAGAAGGTTCGTATTGAAAAAATTGCAATAAAAGATATTAAATTAAGAACATTCATTGCCCAGGATAAAGGAAGGAATGATTTGGTTGGCCATGTTTACGATATAACATATGGCACAATACGAAATGGAATTGATAATTTGGTAATTATTGATGATTCAATAGTTCGGGGGACAACCTT
>DAOVYZ010000165.1 GCA_030635365.1 Bacteroidales bacterium | reverse complement strand
CTGGATGAATTAATAGAATTGCAGGAAAAGACTGGAACAGCATTGCTTTATGATGCATCGGCATGTGGAAGTATCCCAATAATAAGGAACATAGAAGAATATTACGATAATGATTTGTTGAAATCCATTACAGGTATATTAAATGGGTCATCAAATTATATTCTTTCAAAAATATTTAATGAAAACCTGGATTATAATACAGCTCTTAAGCAAGCACAAGACTTGGGGTTTGCAGAAAGCAACCCCTCTCTGGATGTTGATGGTTACGATTCATTATATAAAATAATTATTATAGCAACACACGCTTTGGGAACATTTGTATTACCTGATGAGGTTTTTAACCATGGTATTTCTAAGATTAAGGAAGTTGATGTTCAGTTTGCCCGCGAAAAAGGATTTAAAATAAAATTAGTTGCACAATTAATTAAACTTGATGATGATTCGTTCACAATGTTCGTTATTTCGCGTTTAGTAAAGCCTGTAAAATATATTTACAATGTTGAGGACGAGTATAACGGGGTAGTTATTCAGGGTGAATTTTATGACAAACAATTTATGTTTGGTAAAGGAGCCGGAGGATATCCTACAGGGTCAGCTGTATTGTCTGATATTACAGCAAGATCACATGATTATAAATACGAATATAAAAAACAAAAATATTTTAAGCGATTAAAATACAATACAGATCATGAAATTGAAATATATTTGCGTTACCATAATATGGTAGATTTTAGTTATTTTGATTTTGAAAGTGTATCTGAAAAATATTCTGGTCCAGGTTCTAATTATGTTGTCGGAAAAATTAAACTTTCAAATCTATTGAAATTAAGGCCGGTATTGCCTAAACTGGATATATTTCTGGCATACATCAGAAACTAAAAAATGCAAGACTTGGATTAGGAAAATAATGGAGGAATTATAATGAACCATGGGGAAAAAATAAAAAGAGAGTTAGAAAAAAGAATACTAGTGCTTGATGGTGCAATGGGAACCATGATCCAACGGCATAAGTTAAAAGAAGAAGATTATCGTGGAGAGCGTTTCAAAGATTATGAATACGAAGTAAAGGGGAATAATGATTTATTATCATTAACACAAGCTAAATTAATTGAAGACATTCATAAAGAATATCTGGAGGCAGGATCTGACCTGATAGAAACAAATACTTTTAATGCTAACAGGATCTCATTAGCAGATTACCATATGGAAAATCTTTCATATGAAATAAATCTTGAATCTGCTAAAATTGCAAAAAAAGCTACAAAAGAATATACAGATCAAAATCCCGAAAAACCAAGATTTGTGGTAGGAACGTTAGGTCCTACCAATCGTACAACATCAATGTCTCCGGATGTAAACGATCCCGGTTATCGTGCGGTTAATTTCGATGATATGAAAGAAGCTTACTATGAGCAAGCCGAAGGTTTATTTGATGGAGGTGCCGACATTCTAATAGTAGAAACTATATTCGACACCTTAAATGCAAAAGCAGCACTTTTTGCAATAGAGGAATTATTCGAAAAGAAAGGAGTAAAACTTCCGGTTATGGTTTCAGGCACAATAACCGATGCTAGTGGAAGGACTCTTTCAGGGCAAACATTGGAAGCTTTCTACAATTCATTATCCCATGTTGAATTATTAAGTATTGGACTGAACTGTGCGTTGGGAGCAGAACAATTAAGGCAATATATTGAAGAATTATCAAGAATTTCAAAATACCCGGTAAGTGCACATCCTAACGCAGGTTTACCTAATCAGTTTGGTGAATATGATGAAACAGCTGACGAAATGGGTGCTATTGTTGAAGATTTTCTGAAAAACGGATTTGTAAATATAATTGGAGGCTGTTGTGGTACCAACCCGACACACATTAAAAAAATTGCTGAAATAGCGGCTAAATATTCGCCTAGAAAAAAAGTTGAAATACCACAATTATCCCGATTAAGTGGACTGGAACCTTTAACCATATTTAAAGAAAGTAATTTTGTTAATGTAGGAGAAAGAACAAATGTTGCAGGATCAAAGAAATTTGCACGTTTGATTAAAGAAGAAAAATTTGATGAAGCTTTATCAGTTGCAAGAAGTCAGGTGGAAGGCGGAGCACAGGTTATTGATGTATGCATGGATGAAGCTATGTTAGATTCAGAAACATCAATGACTAATTTCCTGAATTTAGTGGCTTCCGAACCGGATATTTCGAAATTACCGATCATGATCGATTCTTCCAAGTGGAGTGTTATAGAGGCAGGACTTAAATGTGTTCAGGGAAAATCGGTAGTAAACTCTATAAGCTTAAAAGAAGGAGAAGAAGCATTTATTCAGTATGCAAAACTTATTAGACGATATGGAGCCTCTACTGTGGTTATGTTATTTGACGAAAAAGGGCAGGCCGATACATTTGAGCGTAAAATAGAAATAGCAGAAAAGTCATATAAAATACTTACAGAAAAAGTAAACTTTCCTCCTGAAGATATCATTTTTGATCCAAATATATTAGCTATTGCAACAGGTATTGAGGAACACAATAACTATGCGGTTTTTTACATAAAAGCTGCTAAATGGATAAAAGAAAGTTTACCACACGCAAAGATTAGCGGAGGTGTTAGTAATTTATCATTTTCGTTCAGAGGAAACAACACGGTTCGTGAAGCAATGCACTCTGTATTTTTATATCATGCAATCAATGCAGGAATGGACATGGGTATTGTTAATCCCGGAATGCTGGAAGTATATGATGATATTCCAAAAGATTTACTTCAGTTAGTTGAAGATGTTGTATTAAACAAAAGAAAAGATGCAACAGAACGCCTGATTGCCTTTGCTGAAAAAGTTATAGATGATAAAGATAAGAAAGAAGAGAAAAAAGATGAGTGGAGAGAAAAGGCTGTTCAGGAAAGGCTGTCTTATTCATTAGTAAAAGGAATTACAGATTTTATTGAGGAAGATGCAGAAGAAGCACGAAAGCATTACGATCAGGCATTGAATATTATTGAGCAACCATTGATGGATGGGATGAATATTGTTGGAGATTTGTTTGGGTCAGGAAAAATGTTTCTTCCACAGGTTGTAAAAAGTGCCCGTGTAATGAAAAAAGCGGTAGCTCATTTACTACCTTACATAGAAGAGGAAAAGAAAATATCAGGAAAAACAAGTTCTGCAGGTAAAATATTAATGGCAACAGTAAAAGGAGATGTTCACGATATAGGTAAAAATATAGTGGGGGTAGTATTAGCATGTAATAATTACGAAATTATTGATTTAGGAGTTATGGTGCCAGCCGAAAAAATAATAGATACTGCAATAAAAGAAAAAGTGGACATTATTGGATTAAGCGGATTAATTACACCTTCATTGGAAGAAATGGTACACGTTGCAGAAGAAATGCAACGTCGAAATGTAAACATACCATTGCTTATAGGTGGGGCAACAACATCAAAAATACACACAGCAGTAAAAATAGCACCTGCATATAATGCCCCTGCTATTCATGTAAAAGATGTGTCGAAAAGTGTTGGAGTGGTAGGGAATTTATTATCAACCAGTTTAAAGCAGGATTATTTTAAACAAATTGTTGAGGAATATAGAGAGTTAAGAGAGAAAAACTCTTCAAAAAGATCTGAAAAAACACATGTATCGCTTGAAGAAGCAAGGAAAAATAAGTTTGATATCGACTGGGAAAGATCTCTTATTTCAAAACCCGCATTTATAGGTAATAAGCTATTGAAAGAATATTCGTTAAAGGAAATTGCAGAATATATAGACTGGACATTTTTCTTTTTCGCCTGGGATATAAATGGAAAATACCCGGCAATTTTCAATGACCCTGTAAAAGGAGAAGAAGCAAAGAAATTATATGATGATGCACAAATAATGTTAAAACAAATCATCGACAATAATATGTTGAAAGCTAATGCAGTATTTGGATTATATCCTGCCAATGCTATAGGAGATGATATTGAACTTTATGAAAACGAGAAAAAAGAAAATCCGTTTAAAGTATTTTGTCATTTGCGCAATCAGCAGGTTAGGGAAGAAGGAGATCATAATTCATGCCTTTCTGATTTTATTGCGCCAAAAGATAGTGGAGTTAAAGATCATATAGGAGCATTTGCAGTTACTGCAGGAATAGGCTTGGAAAAACATGTGCAGAAATTTGAGGCAAATAATGATGATTATAGTGCAATAATGATTAAGATTTTAGCTGATAGGTTAGCGGAAGCATTTGCTGAATTATTGCATAAGAAAGTTAGAAAAGAATATTGGGCTTATGCACCAAATGAAAATTTGGGTGTAACAGAACTAATACGAGAAAAATATAAGGGAATAAGGCCTGCAGCAGGATACCCTGCATGTCCGGATCATACAGAGAAACAAACTATATTTGATTTGCTGGATGCTGAAAATGTAGTAGGAATCAAATTAACCGAAAGTTGTATGATGTATCCGGGGGCATCGGTTAGCGGATTGTATTTTGCCCATCCCGAATCAAAATATTTTAATGTACAAAGAATTAATAAAGACCAGGTAGAAGATTATGCCAAAAGGAAAAATATGACGGTAGAGGAAGTAGAAAAATGGCTGGCTTCTAACCTTAATTATTAGTTTTTTGCTTAATAGATAAAAGGTGCTAAGCGGCTTTGTAATTAGAGTTTATAAATTAAATCATTTAGTAAGCAGGGTTTAAGAAAATTAGCTAAGCACCTAATTTATATTGAGTTTAAATAAAATTAAAAATGAAATCCGATAGTCATAATTAGTATAAAGAATGAAAAAACTCAGAGAATTATTTAATGATAAGGATAAATTTTTAATAGGGGCAGAATTAGTTACAACAAGGGGAATTCTTGAACAAGAAAGTAGTAGTAAAATCTTAAAATACACTAAAGATTTAATTGCTGATAATAGGATAGACTGGATTTCTGTTACAGAGAATGCTGGCGGAAACATAATGTCAGCTCCTGATGGTTTGGGTAAAATAATCCAACAAAAAAATAAAAATTCGATAATTCATATCACATGTAAAGATATGAATAGGAATGCCCTTGAAAGTATTGCGTGGAAATATGCCAATGATGGATTTGAAAACCTACTTGCTTTATCAGGAGACTACCCTATTGATGGATATAGTGGAGTAGCCCAACCGGTTTTTGATTTGGATTCTGTGGGATTGATTAAAATGCTTTCCGACATGAATAAGGGCTTAAGAGTAAACGGAAGAAAGCCAAATTCTCATATTGACCTGGATAAAACGGATTTTTTTCTGGGGTGTGCAGTTTCGCCATTTAAAACAACCGAAGCTGAACAAATGATGCAGTATGAGAAGTTGAAATTAAAAATCGAAGCCGGTGCAGCATATATTATTCCTCAGTTAGGATACGATATTCGAAAATCGCATGAATTAATTTCATGGTTACAAGAAAATAAATTATCAATACCGGTAATTGGTAATATCTATAAATTAACAGCAGGTGTTGCAAACTTATTTAATAAAGGGATAATACCGGGATGTAAAATATCAGACGATTTTCTGAAACGAATAAATAAAGAGAAAAAATCAGAAGATAAGGGTAAAAAGTATTTTATAGATTTTGCTGCAAAACAATATGTTGCATTCAGGCAAATGGGTTATAAGGGAGTCTATATTGGAGGAACCGATAAATATGAAGATTTTGCGGCAATTCTTGAAAAAGCAGAAGAATTAAAAGATTCTAATTGGCTTGATTTTGTGCCAGAACTTACAAATCCAGCCCCCAATGAATTTTATTACTATTCTCAGAACCCGGAAACAAAATTATCTGATGTAAAAACTGTTAATACCCAAATTACCAATATCAAAAAATCAAATTATTCGAAACAAGTTAGTTTGGGATATCGATTTAATCGTTTAGTGCATACTTTACTTTTTAACGAAAGATCTCCGGGATTTAGAATTAGCAGGTTAAAATATAAAATACTTGAAAAAAAATCATTTAATGGTTTAAGGCGATTTGCATATTTTAACGAAAGAATGATAAAAGCAGGTTTGTTTAACTGTAGGGAATGCGGAGACTGTTCTTTACCTGATATTACCTACTTATGCCCCCAGTCACAATGTGCCAAAAACCAAAGGAATGGCCCTTGTGGGGGAAGTTCAAATAACAGATGCGAACTTAGTGAAAGAAAAAAGGACTGTATTTGGGTTAAAGCATATTCACGAAACAGGTATTTTAATGGGAACAATGCAGAACTTTTATCCGCAAAGCCTGTTATTAAAAATAACAAACTTAATGAAACTTCCGGATGGGCAAATTACTATTTGGGACGAGACCATAATGCATATAAATTAATCAATAAAAGAAAAGTAGAATAGTGTTGTCACATCATAAGTAAAAAGTTGCAATTGACCTAACAGGTTTTAAAAACCTGTTAGGCCTAAAGATGAAGAACAACAGTTTAAGCATGGCATAACATATAATGCTTTTAAATTTTATTATAAACAACATCAAATGAAAGTAGCAGATATAATTAAAAATGCCAAAAAGCCCTTATTCACATTTGAATTATTACCTCCTTTAAAAGGGCATAATATTGATACAATATACAATGCAATTGATCCTTTAATAGAATTTGACCCGGCATATATAAACATAACTTACCATAGCCACGACGTAGTTTATAAAGAACGAAACGATGGATTGCTTGAAAAAAAAATAATACGTAAACGCCCTGGAACAGTGGCATTGTCAGCAGCAATTAAAAATAAATACAAAATAACTGTAGTTACACATTTAATTTGTGCCGGTATAACAAAAGAAGAAACAGAAGATATATTAATTGATCTTAATTTTCTTGGGATACACAATTTATTGGTCTTAAGAGGAGACCCTCCTAAATCCAAACGATTATTTATTCCCGAAAAAGGGGGGCATGCCCATTCGGTTGATATGGTCAGGCAGGTAGTAGATTTTAATCAAGGGAAATATCTGGACGAAGAAATGGAAAATGCCAATACATCCGATTTTTGCATAGGTGTTGCCGGTTATCCCGAGAAACATTGTGAAGCTCCAAATATGGAATATGACCTAAACTTTTTAAAAGAAAAAGTAGATGCAGGAGCTGAATATATTGTAACTCAAATGTTTTTTGATAATCAGAAGTATTTCAATTTTGTTGATTTATGCCGGGAAAAGGGAATTACAGCACCTATTGTGCCGGGAATTAAACCAATAAGTTCTTTAAAAGATATTGATTTACTACCACAAATATTCAGAATTGATATTCCGGAAGAACTGGTTAAAGAAATTAAAAAATGTAAAACCAATCCTGAAGTTCGACAACTAGGTGTTGAATGGGCTACAAAACAATCAAAAGAGTTAATGAAATTTGATGTTCCTGGTATTCATTATTACACTTTAGGGCAGTCGGATAATATTAAAAAGATTGCAAAAGCTGTTTTTTAAAAAATCTATTCAAAATATATTGGAGAGTTTTTCTCAATAAAACATTAATTGATATTACAAAACTAAAAGAGGGTGTCAAAAAAGTCAAAGAAATTAGAAAACATGAGCATAAAAAAGACGGAAACGGAACAAGTAGAGGAAGAACAGTAAATAAATTAAAACCGTAGCACCGCTTAAAGCGATGCTACAGAT
>DAOVYZ010000479.1 GCA_030635365.1 Bacteroidales bacterium | reverse complement strand
TTCGTTTAGCTTACCGGAACGATGGAACTGTCCTGCATTGTAACCAATCTCCAATTCTATGCTTAAATTCCTTTGCTTTAACGGGTTTTATTTTAAAAATTCCAGTAATTATCAATGAAGTAGCGTTTTTTTCACATTTTTGTAGCAACGAATATTATATTATAAATAATTAATATAAAATTAGATATGTTTGGAATAGTAGAAACGAATTGCTATATTTGCAATATGTATTTACAGTTCAATGAGAAAAAAGGGAAAAACGACAAAATCTACTACTCGGTACTACTTTGCGAGAAGTATAGAGAAAATGGCGCAGTAAAAACACGGGTTGTTATGAATCTCTCTAAATTGCCCAATGAAATAATCACAGCCTTGAAGACTGTTTTAAACAAAACTAAAGGCAAGCTAATTGACACAAATGACATTAAAATAAACCAAAGTTTTGATTATGGATATGCATTTGCGGTTATAGAAATAATGAACAGGTTACGCATAAATGAGACTATTGAAAAGGCATACAGGGGTAAGGCTAACCTTATTAAACTAATGATAGTTGGTAAAGTATTAACAAGAGGCAGCAAATTACACATATTCAATTGGATAAAACGCAATAAATTTGTTGCAGAAAAACTATCCGTTGAAACAGAAAACTTAAAACTTGAAGACTTGTATTTTGAATTAGGAGAGTTCAGCAGAATGCAAAATGTTGTAGAAAGAAAATGGAATATATATCACAAATCCCGACACCAGGAGGTCTACCTTTACGACATAACCAGCACCTACTTTGAAGGTTTGCAAAACGAATTAGCAGCATTTGGTTATAATCGGGATGGTAAGAAAGGAAAAATGCAGATAACCGTAGGATTGATAACTGACAGCAAAGGCTTTCCATTAAAGATACAGGTTTTTGCCGGAAACATAAATGATTGCAAGACTGTTAATGAGCAGCTACACACTATTAAAGAATCATTTAATGCTGAACGGATTATACTAGTTGGGGACAGAGGTATGCGCATAAGATTAAATCTTGAAGAAATGGATGAGGAAGAAAAACAAGGGATTTATTATATAAGTGCATTATCCAACAGCGAAATCAGGGCCTTACTAAAAGACGGAATAATACAATTAAGCTTATTTTCAAAAGAGTTAGTTGAGGTAGAAGATAACGGCACTCGCTATATAATGAGTAGCAACCCTCAGCTTGAACAAGAAAAAGGACAAGTGCGGGATAGCCTAAAGCAACGTTATGAGCAGGAAATATTATTACTAAAAGAAGCTTGGCAAAAGCGAAAGAATCAAAATACGAAAAATCAAGGGAAACTAAATAATAAGAATAATAAACTGGTAACACACTTCACGGAAAAGAAACTTGACAGTTTCAAGTTTAGGGCAGGCGAACTATTAAAACGTTATAAGATGAGTAAGTTTTATAACGTAGAAATAAGTAATAATGAATTTGTAATTAATTTTTCACTGGAAGAATATCAAAAACAAAAGGCACTTGATGGAAAATATATAATCGAATCTACAGTGCAGAAAAAGTTAATGGATACAATTAAAGTGAAGCAAAAGTACAAGGACCTACAAAATGTAGAACACGCTTTCAGGGACCTGAAAACCGACAAATTAAATATTCGCCCTGTTTATCATCGCAACGAAGATCAAACGCGAGGGCATGTATTTATTTGCATGTTTGCTTATGCAATAGTAAAAGAAATGGAGACAGCTATTTATCCCTGGCTAAAGAAATACAATACTAAAAATAAAAGCAGGCTATCTTATAGCGATATAGCAGATGAACTAAAAAATATAAAGATGAGTCAGCTTGAAATGGGATATCGAATGAAAAAATTTATGATTCCAAATTTAAACTCAATACAAAAAGAAATAATGAATATTCTTAATTTAAAACTAGAAGATATGATAATAGTATAGTAACGAATCTAAGAAAAATATCTCAGCAAACTATTGATTCTGCTTGTTTTATTAAAGTAAAACCCGATAGAAGCATGCCCGAGCAATTCCTGAAGGGTCCTGATATTCATACCATCCTCGAGGCAGTGCGAAGCAAAACAATGGCGTAGTATATGCAGGTTCATATCTTTTTTTATCCCTGATTTTTTAACAGCCATTTTTAGAGCGTGACGAATTCCGCCTGCACTCATAGGTTCACCCTTTTTACGACCGTTGAATAGATACACTCTTGGCCGTGATACCTTGAAATATTGCCTTAATTCCGGGAGCAATCTTTCTGATAAAACCGTATACCTGTCTTTATTTCCCTTTGATCGATTAATACGAATTCTGAACTTACCATCATTTGTAATAATATCATCAATCTTTAAATTGAGCAATTCATTACGTCTTAAACCAGAGGAGTAAAGTAATTTAAGCATCATTCTATGCTTGATGTTATTACAAGCATTAAAAAGTTTTGCTAATTCTTCACGACTTAAAACAACAGGTAAATCTTGTTCTTCTCTTGGGTAAGGAATTTTTGCAGCCAGATCTTCATTTTCCAAAATGTTCTGATAGTACCACCTTAATCCGGCAACATAAATTTTGATTGTTCTCCATGCACGAAACTTTTTATACTGCAATTCATACAAATAGTCGGTGATTTCATCAATCTCAATGTCTTGTGGATGTTTACCAACATACTTGCATAAATACTCTACTGCACGTACATAATTAACTACTGTTTGCTCTGAATGGTTTCCTACCAACAGACGTTTTCTCATACTTGTTAGCAAAGAACCTAGTTCTTTAACTGACATGTCTTTTGTATTATTCATATCTATTAAATTTTGATTGTTTAATAGAATACGAATTTGTCAGTTTAATGGAAGTTTGCTACCTTTGGTTTAGTTCAACAAAATCTATACATAATGTAGGTTTTATCGTAAATTGAACAATTATGTAATTTTAAAAAATTAGTAGTGAATTGGAAGTTAAGTGCTAT
>DAOVYZ010000279.1 GCA_030635365.1 Bacteroidales bacterium | reverse complement strand
TATAGATTAGTCAGATTTACTTTGGACAATAAAAATCCCGGAATTAAAAAACCTTTTACAGGATTGCCAATTCCTGCTGCTGCCGGTCTAATAGTATCATTTGTAATCTATAATTTTTATATATGGGATAAAATACAATTAAGAAAATATTAATGCTTATAAAGTCATAAATAACACCTATTATTTCAGAATTAATTAAAGAATCCTGAAATCCAAAATTTAATATAATCCATACCATTTCCAATAGCCGAAATGCTAATAGGATACAGTAATTAACAAGGATAAGTGTAAAGTAATTTTTTAATATTATATTCTGTTTCATTTTAATAATGCGGTTTATATCAATTAGCCACAACCACATTATATATCCCGGCTTTATCTAAATCCCGGATAGGAAATATGGTTGTTGAAAAATAGGTACATTCATTTTCCCGGTTATAATTATGGGCATAAATCAACCAAAGCCCAATGATAGTGAAAACTGCTAAAATCGAAAGAATATACCAAACCGGTTTATTAAAATGTTTGAATACTATCTTGTGATAATTATAATAAAATGAAACACTAACTAATATAATAATAAAGAGTAATGAAGGATAATATTTTTTCATAAGTGTTTTTACCAAATTATTAGAATGATATAAAAACATAAATATACATAATTTACGCTCCAAAATTTTTTGGAGTATATTTTTCTTGGCAATTTGATGTATAATTTCCATTAGAAAGTAAATTTCAGGGTAATTTATTAGGGCGATTAAAGTATATTTCAATATTATTTAAGGAATTGGTATTTATTTTAATTGGTGCTTTTTATATTTTATAAATTAATGGTTAGTTTTGAGTAATTAATTTTAACGTAGGATTTTAGTTAACTCGAAAAAAGGAAATGTTCATAATAAAAGCAATTAAGAAAATAGTTTGGAAAATTTTTGTTCAAATTGATACGGCCCTGAAATTCCCAAACCTTAAAAGTGGCGAAATTGGAATACAATTAGGTTTTGATATTATGGCACCGGTTACCTGCGATTTATTCCTTATGCATAAACGAGTTAGCCCTGGAGGCTGTGTAATTGGCATTGATCCTGATATAAGAAATATTGAACCTACCCAAGCTATATTGAACCAAAATAAATATAATATAATATTAGTCCAAAAGGCAATTTTCTCAGGCAAAGGTGAATGTGATTTACTTATAGGTGATTCAGCAAGCTGGAACCAGTTAAACAATATACCCATTGATACTACGGTAGATTTTAAGAAAAAGTATACTGTAGAGATGGATAGCCTTGATAATATTGTAAATGATTTAAAAATCGACATTCATAAAATAGGGCATATCAATGCAACCATTAATGGAGCTGAGTATGGAGCATTAAAAGGAATGGTAAATATATTGTCGAAGGTTAAACACCTTAACCTTACCATAACCACTGCATGGTTCAAAGAATCTAAAATAAATGGCAGGCCGGATTATGAGGTAATAACAGAGTTTTTACACGAATATGGATTTAAAACTAAATTCAGGCGTATACATCAATTATTCTGGTGGGGATTTATTGTTAAAACCATATTAAACAGGAAATGGATATATGGTAAAGATAATTATGGAGTAATTATGGCAGCCAAAGGAAATAAAAAATTAAAATGGTATCAGTCATTCTCATAAAATAATTAACATTGTTAAACACACTTATTAAAATATCGGGCAGGCAATTATTGATTCCTTTGTATCATTCAGTATGTGATTACGAAACAAAGCACATAAAAAATTTATATATAAATCGTAATACAAATCAGTTTAAAAATGATATTGATTATATTTTAAAATATTATGACCCAATTGATGTTGAATTTTTGGTAGAAATTGTTCATGGGAGAGAGAAGTTAAAAAAGAATTCGGTTCTTTTTACATTCGATGATGGTTTACGCGAAGTTAATGATATTATTATTCCCATATTAAAACAAAAAGGAATCCCGGCAGCATTTTTTGTAAATACGGATTTTGTTGATAATAAAGATCTGTTTTATCGTTATAAAGCCAGCTTATTGGTAGAAAAGATAAAATCAAACGGTTTAACTAAAAACCAACTTAAAGAATTTGGCTCTATATGTGCAAAAACAATTCAGAACGAAAGTGAAATTTGTAAATGTATTCTGGATATTGATTACAATAGTAAAACAAAACTTGATGAAATAGCAGGTATAATAGAATATGATTTTAAGGAATTCCTTAAAATTGAGCAACCTTACCTTACGTTAAGCCAACTGAAAGACTTAAAAAGCCAGGGTTACCATATTGGGGCTCATAGCATAGATCATCCTGAATATTATAAAATCCCATATGATGGGCAATTAAGGCAGACAACAAAAAGTATAGAGTGGGTAAAAAGGAATCTGGAGCAGGAATACAATGTGTTTGCCTTTCCGTTTACAGATTTTAAAGTTTCAAAAAAGTTTTTCGAAAAAATATATTCGTCAAAAAAACCTTTATTCGATTTATCATTTGGTTGTGCCGGAATAAAAGATGATTATCATGCATACCATTTACAACGCTTGCCTATGGAAGTCGGTAATAAATCAGCTAAAACTATCATAACACAAGAATATAGGCGGTATCTTTTAAAGAAACTTATTGGCGAAAACTGCATCAGAAGAAAATAAATGGAAATTAAGTTTTATAAACATAAGGACATTGACTTAAAAAAATGGGATGCTGCAATTGAGCAATCGGTTAACGGATTAGTATATGCAAATTCGTGGTATTTAAATATAGTTAATCCGGGATGGACTGCATTAATAGCTGGTGATTACGAAATTGTGATGCCTCTGACTTATAAGAATAAATTGGGTATAAAATACCTTTATAAATCATTCTTTAGTCAATTTCTGGGTGTTTTTTACACAGATGAGAGGCATGTTGATTATGTACAGGCTTTTCTTAAAGAAGCCTCAAAATATTTTAAGTTTATCGAAATTAACCTGAATGTATCCAATTCAACATTTAACGCAGATTATTGTATTTTAAAGCAAACCCAGGTGCTGCCTTTGGACGAAGATTACGAAGTAATTAGTAGTAAATATAATAGAAGCCAGAAAAGAAATATTAGAAAAGTAAATGATGAAGAAATAATTGTAAAATTGAGTGATGATGTCAGGTATTTAATAGAGTTAATAAAATTAATGTACAAGGATCGGAAAGTGGATTCAGTTGTAGAACAAGATTATTTGGATTTGGAAAATATTGTTAAGTATGCACTTGAAAATGAATTAGGAGAACTTTACTATGCTTATAGTAACGAAGATATTTGTGCAGCTGCATTTTTTCTGAAATGGGGAGAGAGAGCAACACTGCAAACGGGAGTGAATGAGATAGGTAAAACTAAACGGGCAGTATTTAAACTAATTGATAATTATATACAGCAATATGCAGGAACCAACTTGTTATTGGATTTTGCAGGTTCAAATATTCCGGGAGTAGCCAATTGGAATAAAGGATTTGGAGCAGTAACACAAAATTATTATTCCGTTAAAATAAATAACTTGCCTGTACCGATAAAATGGTTTAAGAAGTAGTTTTATTATAATTTAAAAAGCCACCGTCAAAGACGGTGGCCATGTATGTTTGGCTTTGCCGTCTATTTGTGTATTTTTTGAATTTGAATATCCAATATTGAATGATGAATGTAGAGGTTAAACAAGCACTTGGAAATTAATTTTGCAAATATATTGTTTTTTGTACCGGGTACTATTACTTGTTTTTGATGATAATACAATACTTTATTATTCTATGTTCAATATTCGTTATTCATTATTTGTCCATTCATAAATATGGTTTACACGATATTCAGTTTTTATGTTTAATTGTTAATAATTCCATTTTATTAATTATAATATTTTCAATAATTTTAAATCATAAAGTGAATCGGAGATTGGCTCTGCTGGGGAGCAACCAATTAAGGGATAGCTTTATCAGTCGAAAATAAGAGGGAGGAAAGCATTGCTTTTCTCCTTTTTTTATTAGTTCAAATATATGAATATTTTTGATTGCCATTCCTTTAAAAACCCTTTATTTTTTATGTGTTTCTTTTACAATTTTCACAGGCCTTTCTTCCGGCTTTAACGTCCCCACCCATTTAATGTATTGTTGTGGCGTACTATAGCCAAGTATTTTTGATGGCCATTTATTATTATTCTGTTTTTGTATTTTTTTTAATGCCCTGTTCAACTGTTTTTCATTTTTAATATTATAGTCAATTAAATATTCATTTTTTATTATTCCGTTTACCCTTTCTGCCAATCCATTTTCAAAACAGCTTTTTGCCTGGCTTGGCAATATCTCGGCTTTCCTTATCATATTTTGAAAATTATGGCTTCTGTATTGTCCGCCACCATCTGTATGTATAATAAGTTTATGGCCATATTTATTTTGGCTGTTATATTTAATTATCTGACGTAGGCACTTTTCAGAATTGACACCTTCCATATTTTTACTGCCAACAATCCCTTTTATCTCAAGCGAATAAATATCTGTAAAATGAAAAATATAATACAAACCCGATAAATTACTGTAATATGTTATATCACCTACGATTATCTGATTTGGTCCATTTACCCGTTTCCCTTCTATCAAATTATCAAATTTATATTGATGCCCTCGTGAATCTGTCGTTTTTATAAAAGATTTATATGGCTTTAAAGCATAGCCCCTTTTACTCATTTGTATCTCAAATTGATTTACCCCAAGCAGTGTGGATAAGCCTTCTTTATAATAAATTGTCCGCAAACCGGCTCTTGATTTTTCTTCCCTGTTCTCATTAACAATGTTTTCCATTTTATTATAAAGATTATTATTGTTAATTGATTGATGTATGCGTTTATAGTAAGCTTGCCTGCTAATCCCTAAATAACAGCACAAAGTCTTTACAGGATATCCTTTTGTATTTAAATTCTTCATTGCTTGGGTTTGTACTTTTTTGTCACATCTTCACCTTCTTGTTCGCTGATAATATTTACTACCTCCTTATAATAGTCCAATTCCAACTGTTTTCTGCCCAGGGCTTGTTCTAGCTCTTTGACTTGGTGATGGAGTTCAATGGTCTTTTTAGCTTCTGATATTTTCTCAACAACTACCCTTTCACCCGTAGCATATTTTGAAAACTTTTTTAACCAACTATAAACAGCCCTGTCACTAACTTCATAAATTTTACTAAGCTCTTTTACACTGATTTTGCCATGATCAATTAAGTCTACTTTTTCTCTTTTAAAAGCTTCACTAATTGTTC
>DAOVYZ010000502.1 GCA_030635365.1 Bacteroidales bacterium | reverse complement strand
TTTAATAGCATTCTATCTATAAAAATTAAACCAATAGATTTATTAGGGCGATATATAAGTTTTATCCTTTTACCTTTTTTGTTTTCAACTATTTCAATAAATTTCTTATGCAAATCAGTTAACAGGTTATCTAAGAAATGTTTTTCGCTATTAAAGCGAATTAAGCCTGCTTCGATTTTTGATATATCGTTAATATTATTGAATGTATATAATAATTGATCTCCACATAAATTAATTAGATCGGTGTATTTTTTAAGCTCCCTTGGAAGTAACTCGCTTTTTTGTAATAACTGAGAAAATCCAAGAATTCCATTTAACTGATTTTTTATTTCATGAGATATGTTTTCTAAAAAAAATATTTTGCAATTTTCTGTTGCTTTTGAATACTCATTTATCTTTTTTAATTGTTCATTTTTTATTTTCAATTTTTTACTTTTCTCTTTTAATGCTATAATTTGTGTTGCTTGTTCTTCAATAAAGCTTATATTATTCTTTTCAATTAAAGAATCTTTACTATCATGGTCAAACATGTGTAAAGCATAAGAAATTTCATCTGCAAGTTCATAAAACGAACTCACTTTTTGTTGGTTTAAAGCATATCTTTCAGGAATTGAAACAACCAAAATCCCATAAGTTTTATCGAGGTATTTTAATAATATTGAAAATGCCGGATTAATGGTATCTTTTTGACAAACCACACAACCTTTACATGTATATAATGGATCGCATATAGCTATTGATCCATTATTTTTAATTGCAATATTGCAACATGGCAAATCAATCCCTTTTATTACTTCATTTCTAATATGATTTGTATTAGAACCATATCCGTAGCTATACAGATCTTTAACCCTGCCATTATTATACTGAAGTAAAATAATGGCTCCAAAATAATCCTTGTTTTGAACAATGGACTTACAAACTTTTTCTAAAAAATCAGGCCTGTTTTCTGCTTTGCTCAATAACAAATTTATTTCGCTAACAATTTTTTGTTCCTTTATTTTTGATAAAAAAACCGAATCTCTCTGTATTTCTTTTAGTCTTGTTTTCTCTGTTTTATTTAAAGCTATATCCATATTAAGTAATGTTTAATAATCAGAAATCCTATAAATTTGAAATTTATTCTAGGTCCATTTCACTTCCTTGGGAATTCTATCCTTTAAGGCATATAGTTCGTCTATAGTAAATAACTTCTTCATATCTAAAATCATAATAGATTTATCATCAGCTTTAATTATTCCATTGATATACCCGGGAGGATACCTACTGCTAATATTTGAAGATGACTGAATTTTGCTTGAGTTAATATCAAATATTGATACTATCGAATCAACTAGGGAACAGACCTGATTTTTTTTATCATCAATTGTAATTCCCATTACAATTATGCAGGTTTCATCGGTATATACCACTTCGTCCATTCCTAGTTTTAGCCTCATATCGATTACAGGCAAAATATTCCCGCCAAGATAAATAACTCCTTTCATATAGTGTGGAGCTTCCGGCACCTCGGTTATCATTGTCATTTCAAGGATGTTTAGTGCAAAAATTACAGGTATTGCAAATTCTTCATCTCCCAGTTTAAACGACAAATACGAATTAATTATAGTATCTGTTTTTTCCATATTTTTTTTATTAATTTTTAATTAAAAAAATGATAAACTGATTAATCTTTTCATAGTCATCTTTTATGCAATTATTTTTGTTGTGATTTCTTTAATCTATTGGATAATAACTTTCAAACTATTTCTCTGTATCATTCTTATAATTTATTACCGGTTCCCTAAACCCTGCCTGCCAGCAGGCAGGAACTTAGGGATGATAATTAAGAGAACTTTAAAGTCTCTGTTAAAACTTAGTATTTTTCATAATCTTTATCTACAGAAGTTTCTTCATACATTTCTAAATTAGCTCCTTTCTTTTGTACAGTATCTTTTTTAATAATTGCTTTTTTAATTGGGTTGTTTGCCTTAACTGCAACATGCTTAGCAGGTTCAGACTTCTTCTTGATTAAACCTGTATTATCAATTCTAAAATAAGAAATAGTTTCCTGGAGTTGTTCTGCCTGGCTGGCAAGCTCTTCAGAGCTTGTTGCCATTTCTTCTGAAGCAGCAGCATTTTGCTGAGTTACCTGGTTTAATTGTTGTATTGCACTATTTACCTGTTCGGCTCCGGAATTTTGTTCAAGGCTTGCTGCCGCTATTTCCTGAACCAATTTGGCAGTTTTTTCAATCTCAGGCATTATTTCTACTAATTGCTTACCGGCTTCTTCCGATACTTTAACTCCATTTCGTGAGAGTTGGTCAATTTCATCGGCAGCTATTTTACTTCTTTCTGCCAGCTTTCTAACTTCGGCAGCAACAACAGCAAACCCTTTTCCATGTTCACCGGCACGTGCAGCTTCAACAGCTGCATTTAAGGCAAGAATATTAGTTTGAAACGCAATATCATTAACAATTGAAATTTTTTCGGCAATTTCCTTCATTGCTTTTACTGAAATTTCTGTGGACGTATTACTTGCATCGATACCTTCTGATGATT
>DAOVYZ010000132.1 GCA_030635365.1 Bacteroidales bacterium | reverse complement strand
CAAGATAATTATTGCCATATTCAGCATAAGCAGAAGCTAGCATCTTTTCTCCACGGGGTGTATTATATTCTGGGTTTGTTGAAAAAACCTTAATTCCATTCTTCAATGTCTTAATACCTTCAACATAATCTTCCTTGCTATAATACGCCAATGACTTTTTTATTGCACCATTAAAACTGTAAAAGTTATTGGGAGCCAAGTGCTGGTTATAATAAGCTATTGCATCATCAATATTTGCAATGGCTTTATCGTATTGATCCATATCAATATACATATAACTTTCCCAAAGTTCACTGTGATTAACATTTTCCCAATCTTTTAATTTCCGATAAATCATAGCAGATTTATTGTAATAAAATGCAGCACTATCATATGCATTCAGTCCATTAAGAGAATCAGCATAACTAAAATATGTTTTTGCAAGCAATGAATCTTTACTATTCTGAGAATATATTGGTTTTATAAAAAGAATTAAAAACAATAGTGCTGAATATTGCATAAATACTTTCATAATGAATTTATTAAATTAGGCTATGAGTATAATAAAATATGAAATCAAAATTAGGCAATATTCTAATATTAAATTTGAAAAGTACATTATTTTTCTTCCCGGTTTATTCTCCTTCTTCTAAAAAACCTCCCGTAAGTCTTGTTAATGTAGTATTTGAATAAATCAGATTATAAATTGATTGTAGTTGGTTTATTGCCGAATTCAAATAATTCAATTGAATATCGCGATAGTTAAATGAATTAATCACTCCTGATTTAAACTTTTCTTCCGCAATTTGAAGATTTAACTCTGCTGCTTCTAAACTTTCACTCGAAACATTTAATAAAACTTTTCGCAAGTTATATGTTTCAAATTCATTGTATAACTGATTAGTTAAACTATGCTTCATTTCTTCTGTTTCAACCTGACTTATTTGTTCATTTATTTTAGCAATATCAATTGCTCTTTTTCGATTGCCAGCTGAATAAATATCGTAAGATAAAGTTACATTTCCATATGGCGAAAGTAATTCGGTATATTGTTCCGGTTGACTTCCGGGCTTTCTCCATGAATAAGAATTGTCAACACCTGCGGATAAACTTACACGAGGATACAATGCACTGCGCTGTAAGTTAATCTCATCTTGTTGGAGAAGTAAGTTAGCATATTGATTTTGCAAAGTCTGATTGTTTGCCATCATTTTTTCCATTAAATCACCCAAAATATATTCTGAGGTGTCTGAGTTAAATTCTTCGGTAAAATTCCAGTTAACGGTAGGTTGTTCTCCTAAAAGGAAATTTAAATTTCGAATAACATTTTTTACAATAACTTCCTGATTCAAAAATGACGCTTTATCATCCAGATAAATATTTTTTGCCAAGAGGACATCGTACGTTACAGAGCCTCCAATTTCATACTTTGTTTGTTGATATTTATAACGATCCTCCGACAACTTCATTAACGTATTCAATACTTCTAAACGCTTTTGTTGCAACAATATGTTATAGTAAGCCAACACAATATCTTGTATTGTATTTTCCACAACAACACCGGATCTTCCTTTTGACAAATTTTCAAGTTTCTCTAATTTATCCTTTGTTATTTTAACTCTAAAACCATTAAAAAGAGTCCAGTTTACGTTAAGCCCAAAAGCAACTCTATTTGTTGTAATGGTATCTATTAATTCATAGTTATTTGCTGATGTTGCAGTAAATCCAATTGTAGGGTACCTGCCTGCCGTTCCCCAATTATTATTTATTTTTGCAATCTTAACATCAGATTTTGAGATAATTATTCCATAATTGCTCTCTAAAGATTTTTCCAAAGCTCCTGATAAAGATAAATCTTCGTCTTGTGCCCTTAATCCTATTGAAAATAATAGAATTAATAATGCTATGATATATTTATTTAGGATACTCATTTTTTCAATTTTATAATAGAATTATTCTTTAATTTTCTGAATCGGGGCATGTCCATTTTGCTCATACTTCATTTTCCTTTTATTCAATATTATTGCTACCTCAACATCTTCACGCTCCGGTTTTACACCGGTCCATAAATATTTAAAAAATACTCTTAAGTCATTTAAAAGCATTATTAGTACCGGAAAAAATATCAATATAAATATTGTTCCGACTGCTACTCCATAAGCCAAACTGATAGCCATTGGTATTAAAAATTGTGCCTGAATACTTTTTTCAAGTATTATTGGAAATAATCCAACAGAAGTTGTAACAGTGGTTAAAATAATCGGGCGCAATCTTAGCTTACCTGCTTCAACAATAGCATCATGAACTTTTCTTCCTTCTTTTAAATTACTATCGTATTTTGAAAGAAAGACAATAGCATCATTTATTATAACTCCCGTTAATGCGACCATACCCCATAAGCTAATTATTGACAAAGGTTTTCCGTGAATACCATGCCCCCAAAAAACACCTAGCATTGAAAGTGGAATCATCGCAATAATAATAAGGGTTTGATTAAAACTCTTGAAGTGTATAATCATAATAAACACTATAACTATAAACGCAATCAGAAAATATGTTTTTGCCTTAGCCATTGCCTCATTACCTGCTTTTTGTTGACCTTGAAACTCGTATCTAATACCGGCAAACTGTGCCTTTACATCAGGTATAATTTCTTTTTTTATTTGATTTAATACTTCAGGAACTGAAGCTAATGGGTCTACCATGTCTGCTTCAACGCGAATTTCTCTTGACCCATTGTATCTGTTTATTGCAACCGGGCCTCTCTCGAGATGATAATCAGCTAGTTCTGTCAATGGGAATTCCCCATTTGCTGTTTTAATTTTCATGTTTTCCATTTGCCCAATAGTAAGCCTGTCTGATTTTGGGTATCGTACCCACACTCGTAATTCATCTCGCCCTTCTTGTAATCTCTGTGCTTGCCCCCCATAAAATCCCTGACGCACTTGCTGTGCAATAGTATTTTCATCTAAGCCCAGAAAATATGCTTTTGCTTTTAGTTTTAATCTTACTTCCTGTTTACCTAATGCTACATTTTCATTAATATCTTTTATTTGTGGCAACTCTGTAAGACGACTCATTAAATACTCCTTTGCCTCATTTAACTCGTTAAGGTTTTTTGACATTAAACTTATTGAAACCGGAGATCCCCATCTATTTCTTCCAGCGACAGTAAATTTCCTTGCTTCTGGAATTTTCCCCAATTTCTTCCTTACCCGGCCTGCTATTTCATAACCACTAATATTTATACCTTCCAGGTCAATTGGGTAAATATTTATATTCCCAGCATGTGCTCCAACTTCCTGTCCGCTAAATGCATTACCTATAGATTTGCTTACCCTGTCAATAATGTTTTCTTGTAGATTAAGTTCTTTGGAAAGTTCATCGTTAATTTCCCAAACTGCAATTTCAAATCTATCAAGATATTCTTTGGTTTGTTTCTCTCCATCTCCCGGAGTAAAAGCTATATTTATCTGAAAGCTGTCAAAATCAACCATTGGGAAAAAAGTACTTTTAATAAAGCCGCCTCCTAACAATCCCGCTGTTATTAAAAACAAGGCTATTGGGATACCTATTACAATAAATCTCCATTTTAGCAACCAAAGTAACATATAATGGTAAATATCATCTCGTAACCAAACAATAAATCTTTCAAAGTATTTTTTTATTCCTTTGTTTTTAGCTTCCAGACTTCTTCTGCTTAATACACGAGGACTACTTAAGTGTGCAGGTAAAACAAAAAATGCTTCAAAAAGTGAGAAGAATAAACTTGCGATAACCACAATAGCCATGTGAAACATCATTTCCATTCTGGTTCCAGCTAAAAACAATAGTGGCATAAAAGCTACAATTGTAGTTATCACCGAAGTTAATACCGCCGGATATACTTCCATAGTACCATCGACTGCTGCACGCATTGGTGTTTTACCCCGTTCAAAATGCAAGTATATATTTTCTGCTATTACTATTCCATCATCTACAAGTATTCCTATAACCAGTATCATCCCAAAAAGAGAAACCATATTTATAGTTATCCCAATTAAATTGGCATAAATAAACATAGCCAAAAAACTAAAAGGTATACCCCAGGAAACCCATAAGGATAAACGTATATTTAGAAACATCGATAATACAAGAATTACTAAAGCCAAACCAATTAAGCCATTCTTGGTTAGGAGATTCAAACGACTTTTTAATATTTCTAAAAAGGAAAATGACATATCTAATTTCACACCAGGGTTCTCTGCATTAAACTCCTCGGCATATTTTTCTGCAAATTCGGTAATTTCTTCAAGGTCTTCTTCGGGTAATTTCTCAACTCTTATAGATACTGCATTTTTCCCATTCAACCAGTATT
Organism: Bacteroidales bacterium; assembly: GCA_030635365.1. Taxonomy (GTDB): domain Bacteria; phylum Bacteroidota; class Bacteroidia; order Bacteroidales; family UBA12077; genus UBA12077. The sequence goes on along the minus strand of DAOVYZ010000132.1, from coordinate 4,009 downwards.
TATTTGATGTTTCGGCGAACTTCTTTTTTATACTGGCAATATCTCTAATTCTTATATAACCACCATCTGATTGCCCACGAATTATTATGTTTCCTATTTTGTCAGGATTGGTACTTCTTGATCGAAGGCGTATTAAAAGTTCTTCTTCGTCCGATTTTATTTGTCCTCCAGATATATCCTGATTATTTAATTGAATTGCGCGGATAATTTCGCTTATTGTAATATTGTAACGTAGCAATTCTTCTTCTTCAACTTCTACAGAAATTTCAGGTGATGGAAATCCTGATACAGTCACCTGACTCATAACCCCCGAGTTCATTAAATCTTCTTCTATTCGCTGACCATATTCTTTCAATGTCATTAGGTCCAGATCTCTTTCACCCTCTGAAACCAATGACATAAACAATGCACTTGCTCTGGATCTGCGCTTTGCTACAATAGGACGTTCAGCAGCCGAAGGTAATGATGATATCCCATCCACAGCATTCTTCAGTTCCATTAAAACTTCATCAATCGGGTATTCTCCGGTAGTTTCAACGGTTACTCTAGAACTGTTTTCAACAGAAGTTGAATTAATTTCTTTTATTCCAACTAATCCGCGTATTGCTTCTTCAATCCGTGTTGTAACTCCTTCTTCCATTTCAATCGGTGATGCTCCCGGATAGAATACAGATATTGTGAGAATCCTACTCTCAGATTCGGGGAAAAATGCTTTTTTCATTGAAAGCAAACTCACAACTCCCGCAATAAGAACAAAAGCAATTATTAGATTGGCATATATCGGGTATTCTACAAATCGTTCTACAATCTTTCTCATATCAACTTTTGATTAAAGATTTTTAGTTCCTATTCTTTTCCCTCAGGCTTTTTCTTGCCTTCCTTGCTTTTTGGTTTTTCATCTCCCTGAATCTCAACTATGGTTCCTTCAAGAACATTTATTAAAGGTTGCATAACAAGAATTTTTCCTTCTTCAATTCCATTAAAGATGAGAGACTTTTCGTTTATCTTTATAATATTGATTGTTTCTTTATGGATTTTCCCTTCTTCAACAATAAATACCTCATTTGAATTAAAAACGACATTTCGTGGTACTTCCATTACTTTTTTAATTGGATGCCCGGGGAAAGTAGTAGTCAAATATTCTCCAACTAACAATGGTTTTTTGATGTCATTATTGACTCTTACAAAAATAGCCTGCGATTGCGTTTCGGGATCAACAAACCGGCTTTTACGAACAACTATTCCTTGCCATTTTGCATTTTTTGATTCAGAAAAAACCTTAACCTTATCACCTATTTTCACCCATTCTGCATCAAATTTCTCTAAGGGCACTTCTAATTCAAGAATATCTGTTTGTATTGCATGAGCCACACGTCCACCCATGTTCGTATACGCTCCGGCTTCTAAATAAACCTCGGAGAAAGTTCCGTTAAATGGAGCAAACACGGAATGTCTACTTAATTGAAGTTCATCTTTTAATATTCCATAATAATCACTAATTATATTTCTGCTTGCCAGGAATATTTCAAGTTTCTCGCTATTAATTTCAGGAAATTTCGGAAGTTTATTATTTACGTCTATTGATGTAAAAAATTCCTTGAATTCAATATCATAACCAGGATAATCAATTTTGATATCGGGCAATAAATTAGCTAATGAATTTAAGAATTTACTTTTTTTAGCCTTTAATGCCAAAATAGCTTCGTCAGGATATATTGTAAATAATACATCTCCTTTAGAAAATTCTGCACCTTTCTTTAAAGGAACATTCGATGTTAATATTTTCCCAGACGCTTCGGAAATAATGTCTATTTCTGAAATTGAAGAAACTCTCCCAGATGCTGAAACTGAAGATATAATTGTTCCATACTTAATCTCTTCCGCTTTAACAAATCGTTTTGCCACTTGTGCAGGCCTCCTGAATGGTTCTTCTTTTTGGGCAATAAGAAATTTCATAATTCCATATGCCATACCTACTATAAAAATGAAGGCTACAACAATTACTATCCTGCGATCAATCTTTTTCATTTTAAATGAATTACAGTTAAATTATATTTGACAACAATTTCTCTAATTTATTACAGATAAGACAAAAAATATTAGACTAAGTTTAACTTTTATCACTAAATTGCTTTATCAAATATAAAATTGTCTTAAAATGCAAAAATTAATAGGTTTTCTGGTTGTAGGTACATTATTATTTTCATGTAAAAATACACATAAAATAAATCCTCAAGACCTTGAACTTGAAAAAAATGAAATAGAAAAAGTAATAAAAAATACTATTGCCTGGGCAAAAAATAAAGATACTACACTTCTATATAATATTATTGCTAATGATGAAAACTATATAGAGGTTCATCCTGGGAATACTATGACTAAAGGAATATCAAAGTTTCGAGAGGCTGAAAGATTTTGGTTAGATTCGCGTTTTAAGCATGTAAAATTTGAAACCTGGGATATGCATATTAATCTTTCACAAGATGCAACTGTTGCATAGTTTTATTGCATGCTCAATGATATTAATGAATGGGATGGGCAATCAGTTAGCTGGGAAAATACCCGGTGGACAGGTGTATTAGAAAAACGAAATGAAAAATGGAGAATGGTACAAATGCATTTTTCTTATGCTACTGAATGAGACATAAATTATTTCTCCATTGGGGAATTTATTGGCCTCAATCAAAGTTAAAACTATGGTACTTTCAATCCATAGTGGTTTATTTTTAATCTGAAACTAGCAAATTACATCCTCTAATATCACTGAAATCAAGCCTCCCAAGGATTTCAAAACTCCCATCTTTATTTAACTTTCCCAGGTCACTTGTTTCTATAAAGGAACATGAATTTATATTTGCCAGGTCAATTATATTAATTCCTCCCGACTTTCTTGTTCCAATATAGCTAAAAGGGTCATAAGAATCCCGAATTAATATCTTCATCCAGGGAGGGCAAAAATATTTTCCCATTCCTTTTGAATATGCCTGAGAAAGAAGTTCTGTCATCCCATATTCCGAATGAATTACATCTACTCCTAACCTTGAAATCAAGAACAAATGCAACTCCTTTTTTGTTAACTCTTTTCGTTTACCTTTCATACCGCCTGTTTCCATAATAATGGTATTGGAAAGTTTCATTGGAAACTGCTCTGCTAAATCAATAAGGGCATACGAAACTCCTATTAAAATTATTTTTTCTCCGGCATCATCTATTTTTTTTAACTTTTGTGCTAATTCATCTATATTATTCAAATAAAAACCACTGTCATTATGCTTTGATTTATTAATTAATGAGTTAACCATAAAAACTAATGAAGAGTTCTTATTTTCTAAGTAGCCAGGTAGTAAGGCTAAAATGCAATAGTTTTCTAGATTTCCATAAAATTTTATGAATGACGTTATAAAACTCTTTTCATAAATGGATAAATCTGCCAGGTAATGTTTACTTCTTTGCAATCCTGTTGTGCCACTGCTCAGGAATGTTTTTTCATCATTCCCGATTCCTGTTAATACCTTATGTGTTTTAAAAAAATCAATAGGTAAAAAAGGGATTTCCTCTATTGAACTTATTTCCGAAACATTCGTTTTTAAATGAGAAAGATATTGTTTATAAACAATATTATTTTCTGCCTGATAATTAAATACTTTCAATGCAATATCATTAAACTTATCCTCATTCTGAATTGAAAATATTTCATTAACCGAGAAGTTATGCATATAATAATATTATGCCCGAAAGTTAAGGAAAATTTGTAAGACAGAGTAATAAGGAAAGTCATTTATATAACAAAGAAGAACTGCCACTAATGCAGCAGTTCTAAAAAATGTAATACAGTCCTATAATAAAAAACTTAAACTTTTAAATACTATTTTGCTTATCTACGCTCTATGCTAAACTTATTCATCCATTCCTCTATTTCCCTTGGTTCTTCAATTGGTTCCTCATCCCATTCAGACTTCTTCTGAATTTCCCAAAAATCTGCCGTTAACATCCAATCTTCGACTTCTCT
>DAOVYZ010000333.1 GCA_030635365.1 Bacteroidales bacterium | reverse complement strand
TTGAACATATACTGTTTCCTCAGAAGATAATAGTTCTCCATCCTTACCATTAGCAATTAATTCGCCAGATTTCAAAATTGCAACATGCGAACATACTTTTTCAACTTCATCTAAAATATGACTAGCTATAATAATTGTTTTACCCTCCCTTGCCTGAGATTGAATAATGTTTCTTACCTCAGCAAAACCTTCCGGATCAAGTCCATTTGTTGGTTCATCCAATACTAATACCTCAGGATTTCCAATTAAAACTGATGCCATTGACATCCTTTGTTTCATGCCAAGAGAAAGATAACCAAAATTCGTATGTTTTCTCTTTAAAAGATTTGCTATTCCAAGAGCGTAATTAATATCATCCTCAGGAGCATCTTTAATTTTTGCTACAATTTTCAAGTTTTCCCAAAGGGTTAAATAAGGATAAAAATTAGGAGTTTCTACCAGGGATCCAATTCTTCGGCGTGCAAATTTTGTCATCGGCTCCTCAAACCATTCATAATCTCCTCCGTTTGCATTTAGTATTCCAAGGATTACAGCTAATGTCGTTGTTTTACCACTCCCATTAGGGCCTAAAATACCATAAACATCTCCCTTTTTTACCTCAAATGATACATTCTTTACAGCTTGTATATTCCCGTAGTTTTTACTTAAATTATTAACTTTTAATATTGTTTCCACTAATCTGATTATGTTTTAATTATTTAAAATGGGATGCTTAAACATCCCATACAAGTTATATTTTTTATTTTTAATACAACATAATATCATTAATTTCCTAATTCAGAGAAAAACCTAATTCTCATTAATCTTATTTCTTCCTCGGAATAATCCTCCTCACCAAGCTCTTCTAAAGCTGCTTCTATCGATTCTGTTTCTGCCTCCTCACGAAAATATTCATAAATATCTTCTTGTTTATCCTCATCAATTACTTCATTAATATAATAATCAATATTTATTTTAGTTCCTGATTGAACTATTGATTCAATCTCATCTAATAACTCTTGCATTTCAAGCCTTTTAGCATCAGCAATATCTTTCAAAGACATTTGACGGTCTATACTTTTTATAATGTAAACCTTTAGTCCTGACTTATTCACCACTGACTTCACCACCATATCCATTGGACGAATTATCTCTTTCTCCTCAACATATTGTTTTATCAATTCCACAAATTTATGTCCATACTTTTGTGCCTTCCCGGTACCTACTCCAACAATACGTTGCATTTCATCAATAGTAATCGGATACTGAATAGCCATATCTTCAATTGATGGATCTTGAAATATTACAAACGGAGGTAAGTTTAAATCTTTAGCAACCTTTTTTCTTAAATCTTTCAGGATATTAAATAATTCTGTATCCACAGCACCTGTCTTTCCTCCTCCAGATTTTGCATCCGAATCATCATCAGCTGATTCGTAATCATGATCTTTAGTTAATAAAAGAGATTTTGGATTCTTGATATATTCCTTACCTGCATCAGTTACTCCAAGCAATCCATAATTTTCAATATCCTTTTCAATAAAACCTGCAACCAGGGCCTGTCTTAAAACTGCATTCCAGTATTTAGCATCTTGTTCTGAACCTTCTCCAAATTCTTCTATTTCATGATGCTTATATGATTTTATTGCAGAATTTTTAACCCCGGATATAACATTTGACACATGTTCTGCTTTAAACTTTTCCTTAACTGAAATAACAGTTTTCAATGCCAATACTACATCCTCCTGCCCTTCAAATTGTTCTTTTGGATGATTACAGTTATCACAATTTTCGCAATTTTCTTTATCATATTCTTCTCCAAAATAATGTAATAACATTATTCTCCGACAAAGTGCACTTTCAGCATAAGCAACAGTCTCAAGCAATAATTGCTTACCTATTTCCTGCTCCGCAAGAGGTTTTCCCTGCATAAATTTCTCTAATTTCTGTATGTCTTTATAACTATAAAAACAAATACATTTCCCTTCACCACCATCGCGCCCTGCACGTCCGGTTTCTTGATAATACCCTTCAAGACTCTTAGGTATATCATAATGAATAACAAATCGAACATCAGGTTTGTCAATTCCCATACCAAAAGCAATTGTAGCTACAATTACATCAATATCCTCCATAAGGAATTTATCCTGATTCTGGCTACGAGTAGCAGCATCCATTCCTGCATGATAAGGTAATACCTTAATATTATTAACTTTTAAAACTTCTGCTAACTCTTCAACCTTTTTGCGGCTTAAGCAATAAATTATTCCGGACTTACCCGAATTATTTTTTATAAATTTTATTATTTCCTTTTCAGCATTAACCTTTGGCCTTACTTCATAATATAAATTATCCCTGTTAAATGATGACTTGAAGACATTCGCATCAAGCATATCCAGATTTTTCTGAATATCACTCTGTACTTTTGGCGTTGCAGTTGCGGTTAGAGCAATAACAGGAGCCGTACCAATTTTATTAATAATTGGCCGTATACGCCTATATTCAGGCCTAAAATCATGCCCCCATTCTGAAATACAGTGTGCCTCATCTACAGCATAGAAAGAAATCTTTGCTTGCTTCAGAAATAATATGTTTTCTTCTTTTGTTAGTGATTCAGGTGCAACATATAACAATTTAGTCTTACCATCTAAGACATCTTGTTTCACTTTTTGCATCTGTGTCTTTGTCAATGACGAATTAAGAAAATGCGCAATTCCTTCTTCAGTACTAAAACCACGCATTGAATCTACCTGATTTTTCATTAATGCAATTAATGGTGAAATAACTATTGCAGTACCCTCCATAATCAAAGATGGCAATTGATAACACAAGGATTTTCCTCCACCGGTTGGCATTAAAACAAATGAATCATTGCCATCAAGAACATTTCTGATAACAATTTCCTGATTGCCCTTAAATGTATTAAATCCAAAATATTTTTTCAGGTATTCTTTCAACGAAGTATCAGCTCCTACACTCATATCAATCAATATATTATATCATAAAACAATTTAGGTCATCCTATAAAAAAAAGAAAGATTTTTCATCTAAACAAGCTTTTTTATTTATTTCTGCAACATCTTTAAAATAAAAACTTCTTAGATTATCTTAAAAATAAATACATTTGTATATAAATTTACGTTTTTTTTTTAAAATCATTATAAAAAATTTAGACAAATTCATCCTTTTTTGATTAACAACAGATCACTAAAAATATTTGTAAATGAATATTAGTAAAATTGCCAGAGAAACAATTCTACAAGAAGCAGAATCAATTAAGAATTTAGCCAATTATGTTGATGAAGATTTTGAACAGATTGTAAAAATAATATATGAGAGTAAAGGAAGAGTTATTGTAACAGGAATAGGTAAAAGTGCCAATATTTCTCAGAAGATTGTAGCTACCCTAAATTCAACTGGCACTCCTGCTATCTTTATGCATGCCGCTGATGCAATCCATGGTGATTTAGGAATTATTCAAGATGATGATATTATCATTTGCATATCAAAAAGTGGGAATACTCCAGAAATAAAAATTTTAGTTCCTTTAATTAAAAGTAAAAAAAATACTTTAATAGGAATGGTTTCAACTATTGATTCATTCTTAGGAAAACAAGCTGATTATGTTCTAAAATCGACTGTTACTAAGGAAGCATGCCCTAATAATCTTGCACCGACAAGCAGCACTACTGCCCAATTGGTAATAGGAGATGCTCTTGCCGTTTGTTTGTTAGAATACCGAGGATTCTCAACCGAAGATTTTGCTAAAATTCACCCCGGTGGATCTCTGGGTAAAAAATTATATATGAGGGTTAGTGATTTATATAAAAATAATGAAACTCCAAAAGTTTCAGTCGATGAAAATGTAAAAAATGTAATCATCGAAATCAGTTCCAAGCGTTTGGGTGCTACCGCAGTTGTTGACGATACTGGTGCATTACAAGGAATCATAACAGATGGTGATATAAGACGAATGCTACAAAAATATGACTCTTTTGAGAACTTAACTGCTAAAGAAATTATGTCTGTCAATCCTAAAACTGCAGCAAAAGATGAACTTGCCATTAATGCGTTTCAATTGATGGAAAACAATAATATTACTCAACTAATAGTTACACACAAAGGCAAATACTTAGGTATGGTACACTTACATGATATTTTAAAAGAAGGTATTGTTTGATTTAATTTTAGCAGGTATCAATTTAGAAATAAGAAGTAATTTATGTCTATCGAAAATAATAACATGTCCTTTCTGGAACATCTCGAAGAATTAAGATGGCATTTGATAAGGGCATTTACAGCCATTTTATTAATAGCTATTGCCGCCTTTTTGTTTAAAGATATTGTTTTTGATGAAGTCATACTTGCACCCAAAAATCCTGATTTTATCTCAAATCGACTATTATGCTTACTGGGAAATAAAGTAAGTATTCCTAAATTATGTATAAATACTGAGCCCTTCCAGATAATTAGTATTAAAATGGCAGGTCAATTTACCATGCACATTACAACGTCTACTTTTCCTGCAATTATTATAGCATTACCCTATATATTTTGGGAATTCTGGCGTTTTATTAAACCTGCGTTAT
>DAOVYZ010000013.1 GCA_030635365.1 Bacteroidales bacterium | reverse complement strand
GGGTGGAGATTATGATGAATTACAGTTAAGCATTCTTGATAGGTATAAAAAATACAATGGGGTTGAAGGAAACTCATCGGGAGGATCTAATAACCTTTCTACAAAGATTCCGGATTCGGAAGATATAAATCGTGATAAAACTTTAAGTGAAACAGAAACTTATTTTCAGTATAGAGTAAACCTTGATCCTGATATGATGAATGTGGGACAGAACTATATTGTTGATAAAGTATGGGGGAATAATGTTGATTTGCCTAATGGGGAGCAAAATGCAAGAATAGCCTGGTATCAATTTAGAATTCCGATTCGAGATCCTGAAAGAACAGTTGGTACTATCCAGGATTTTAAATCAATCCGTTTTATGAGAATGTTCTTAAAAGGATTTGAAGATACTGTTAATTTACGTTTTGCAAAACTTGAGCTTGTTCGAAGTGAATGGCGTAAGTATGAGTTGTCTCTTATGGAAGGGCATGAAAATCTTGCTACACCGGAATATTCAAATGGGACACTTGATATTTCTTCAGTTAATATTGAGGAAAACGATAACTATGTTCTACCTCCGGGTGTAGATAGAGTTATTGATCCAACTAATCCGCAACTCCGACAATTAAATGAGCAGTCGATGGTGCTTAGTGTAAATGACCTGGATGATGGTGATGCCCGTGCTGCGTATAAAACAATAAATCTTGATATTCGGCAATATGAAAAGCTAAAAATGTATGTTCATGCAGAGGCTTTTGAAGATGAAATATTGAAAAATGAAGATTTAAGGATATTTATTAGGTTAGGAACAGATTATAGAGGTAATTATTATGAGTATGAAATGCCACTTCAGGTTACGCTTCCCGGAAATTATAATGATTATAACCGTGATGAAGTATGGCCCATTGATAACAATATAGAAATTAAGTTGCAAGACTTGATTGATGTGAAGTTAGCGCGAAATAATGAATTACAACAAGGGAATACCGTTTTTAGTTATAGTTCTGTTTATTCTGTTTATAAGGGTGAAAAGAAAAAACTTTCAGTAAAGGGAAATCCTAATTTAAGCAATGTGGTTACCATAATGATAGGTGTAAGGAATCCAAGTAAACAAAATAATATTATATCAATTGATGATGGTTTGCCAAAGTCTGGTATAATATGGGTTAATGAATTGCGCTTAACAGACTTTAAAGAAGACGGAGGATGGGCAGCAAGAGCAAGATTATCAACAAGGCTTGCAGATTTGGGGACTGTGAATCTTTCAGGTAGTATTAGTACTCCTGGCTTTGGAAGTATTGAAAAGAAAGTTAACGAAAGGAGTAAAGAAGAAATTATCGAATATGATGTATCAACTAATTTGGATTTAGGAAAATTTTTCCCGGAAGAATCAAAGATAAGTATTCCTATGTACGCAGGATATTCAGAAACATTTATTAACCCTGAGTATAATCCATTAGATCCTGATGTATCACTTAAGGATGCACTAAAAAATACAAATTCTAAAAGAGAGAAAGATTCAATTAAAAATATTTCACAAGATTATACTCAACGTAAAAGTATTAATTTCACTAATGTAAAGATAAATAAAACAGGCACAAAACCACGGTTTTATGATCCGGCTAATGTTTCTCTTAGTTATTCTTATAATGAAATGTTCGCCAGGAATATTAATACCGAATATGATGTATTGAAAAACTATCGGGGAGCCTTTAATTATATTTATAACACGCGGCCTAAAATTGTAGCACCTTTCCGTAAGTCACAAGGGATATTAAATTCCAGGTATTTGGCTTTAATAAAAGATTTTAATTTTTATTACATGCCATCAAGCATGTCTTTTAGGACAGATGTATTTAGAAAATATCAGGCAAATAAGATAAGAAATATATATAATCCCGATAATATTATTGAGCCGGCATATAATAAAGAATTTAATTGGAACAGGTATTATGACCTTAAATGGGATTTGTCGAGATCTTTAAAAGTAGATTTCTCAGCAACAAATATTGCGAGAATTGATGAGCCTTATGGTGAGGTTGACAGGCATAAAGATTCATATGAGCATTGGAAAGATTCTGTTTGGAATAATATAAAGAATTTTGGGCGTAATGTTCAGTACAATCATAATGTAAATGTAACCTATCGAGTTCCAATAAATAAAATACCTTTGTTGGATTGGACGAATTTAACATCCAGGTATAGCGCAACTTATAACTGGGATGCAGGACCCTTGTTAAAACCGGATAGCGAGTTTGATTTAGGGAATAATATTGGTAATTCCAATACCTTCCAGGTAAATGGGCAGGCTAATATGATGAACCTTTATAATAAAGTAGGTTTCTTAAAAAGAATTAATCAGAAATATAGCAGGGGTAGGCCAGGAAAGAAAGTAGAATATGAAGATGTAAATTACCAGGAAACAGATGTTTGGTTTAGAGAAGGCAGATTCAGAACAATTTTCCATGATTTGATGACCGAAGATATTAAGAATGTTAAGGTAACAGATCCTGCCGGACAGGAAGTTAAAGGGGAATGGGAGGTTGTCACTAAACGAAAGATTAAGTTTAGGGCAGAAAAAGATATAAATGATGCTATTGTTATAGTAAATGGACAAATTGAGAAGAAGGAAAACCCATTGGTATTTATTGCGGAAAATACGGCTTTATTGTTAATGTCGATAAAGAATGTATCGGCATCTTATACATTAACCAGGGGATCTACATTGTCGGGATACAAACCTACAACGAATATTTTGGGAATGGACCAAGGGTTTAATGCTCCTGGATGGCCATTTGTTTTTGGTTGGCAGGATGAAGATTTTGCTTCGAAGGTAATAGAAGAAGAATGGTATACAGAGGACTCCACCCTAAATACTCCTTATTTGATGACTAACAATAGAAACTTAAATATTAGAGTAACATTAGAGCCAATAAAAGGATTAAAAATTGATTTAACAGCAAATAGAACTCATTCGGAGAATAATAGTAGATTCTATTATTATAATTCAACAGAACCATATAGCGAACAAATTTCCGGTAATTTTTCAATGACCTATATTACCATTGGCTCTGCTTTTGAAGGTGCCTCAAAGGATAATAATTACTATTCTAAGGCATTCGAAGATTTTAAAAAGTACAGGGTAGATATCTCGAGAAGGCTTGGTGATGAGAGAGCATTGACTGATTATAAAATAGATGAGCCGGAATACAGAGATGGATATGGGAGTTTGTCGCAAGAAGTTATGATACCTGCATTCTTAGCATCGTATGGAACTTACTATGATGAGAATTCTGTTCCACTGGAAATGCTCCAGAAAATACCGTTACCAAACTGGAGTGTTAGGTACGATGGATTAAAAGATATTCCTTTCATGAAGAAACTCTTCAAATCTATAAATTTAAGTCATGCTTATCGTTCATCGTATAATATTGGATCGTTTATTAATAATGTTGATTACGAACTTCCATCGTCAATTAACGCAGTTCGAGATAGTATGGGCAATTTTATACCACTATACGAAATTAATGGTGTATCAATAAATGAGCAATTTAGCCCTCTGTTTAATATAGATATGACATGGGTAAATAATCTTACAACCCGATTTGAAATAAAGAAAAGCAGGACAGTTACATTAGGATTTTCTAATAATCAGATTACGGAGGTATTTACGCAAGAGTTAGGTTTTAGCCTTGGTTATCGGTTTGATGATTTTAATCTGATTTTTAATTTCGGAGATGGACAGGAGAACTTTAAAAGTGATTTGAATATCAGGGCTAACTTAAAGATCAGAGATAATAAAACTATCTTAAGAAAAATTGTTGAGGACGATGAAATACCATCTGCAGACCAAAAGGTAACAATTATAGGAGTTTCCGCTGATTATCTGTTAAGTAACAGGCTTACGTTACGATTATTTTATGACCAGAATATATCCGATCCACGGGTAGGAACAAATCCATATAGAATTTCAAATACCGATATTGGATTTAGTCTGAGATTTAGTTTAACTGAATAGTATTTTAATAAAAATTGATTAATTTTGGCTTGAAATTATCAAAGGTCAAATTTTAATAAATAAAAATATTATGAATATTCCGGAAAACTTAAAGTATACGAAAGACCATGAATGGATACGTGTTGAAGGTGATGAAGCTTATGTTGGAATTACTGACTATGCGCAAGGAGAACTTGGAGATATTGTTTTTATTGAAATTGAAACTGAAGGCGAAGAATTAGCAAGAGAGGAAGTATTCGGAACAATTGAAGCTGTTAAAACAGTTTCTGATATGTATATGCCGGTTGGAGGTAAGGTTTTAGAGGTAAACCCAAAATTGGAAGATTCACCGGAAGCAATAAACAAAGATCCATACGGAGACGGTTGGTTATTGAAAGTTAAATTAGCTGATGTATCTCAAGTAGATGATTTATTAGATGCAGGAGCTTACAAATCATTGATTGAAGCATAATTGATTAAGATAAAAATTAAAAACCATCCCGTTAGGGATGGTTTTTTTGTTGAGGTCGGTGGCGGATTCGAACCGCCGTACGCGGTTTTGCAGACCGCTGCCTAGCCACTCGGCCAACCGACCGATTTTAACGGACAGCAAAAATAGAAATTTTTTCGGCAATACTCAAATCTTCATGCGTTTTTTCAAGTTTTAATAAAGAACATTCATTTACCTGCTCAAAGTAATACTGACTTGATCCATTTTACCTCCCATGGGAGGGTTCATTTTTGAAACTTTAACAGTAGCTTTTTTTATTGTTTCAAAGTTATTGTATAAAGAGTCTAATATACGTCCACCTATATGTTCTAAAAGATGAGATTTTTTCTGCATTTCTTCTTTTACTAATTGGTAAGCTACCTGGTAATTTAAAGCGTCTTTAATATCGTCAGATTTAGCCGGAATTTGCATGTCGGTTTCTATTGTTAAATCTACCAAAAATTTATTACCAACAATTTGTTCTTCCTTAAAACAACCATGATATGCATAAAACTCCATATTTTCGATTTGTATCAGACCCATTCACATCAAATTTAAATGTTCAGTTTTCAAAGTTAAATCTATAAATTAGGTTTTTCATATTTTTCAGTACATTTTATAGAGCATTGAATAAATTCCTTTATTTTTGCAGTGGTTATAACAATGGCCTGAAATTAAAAATTTTATAATGGAAATTGAGAATAAAGATATAGAAGGCAAGAAATCTTTAAATTTTATTGAAAGTATTATTGAAGAAGATTTAAAGAGCAAAAAGAATAAAGAAGAAATATATACGCGATTTCCCCCGGAACCCAATGGTTATCTGCATATTGGCCATGCAAAATCAATTTGCTTAAATTTTGGGCTGGCGCAAAAATATAATGGGAAAACGAATTTGCGTTTCGATGATACCAACCCGGAAAAAGAAGAAGTGGAATATGTAGATTCCATAATGGAAGATGTTCGCTGGCTAGGTTTTACATGGGAAGGAGAACCTCGTTATGCTTCGGATTATTTCGATCAACTTTACAAATGGGCTATTAAAATAATTGAAAAAGGGCAAGCTTATGTTGATGACCAGTCACCGGATTTAATTAGCCAGCAAAGGGGGACACCTACTCAACCAGGAATAGAAAGCCCTTATAGAAATAGAACTGTAGAAGAGAATCTGGATCTTTTTACACGGATGAAAAATGGTAAGTTTGCAGAAGGAGAAAGAGTTCTCCGTGCAAAAATAGACATGGCATCCCCTAATATGCATATGAGAGATCCCATTATGTATAGGATTTTGCATAAGGATCATCATCGTACCGGAGATAAGTGGTGTATTTATCCTATGTACGATTTTGCCCATGGGCAGTCTGATTATATTGAAGGAATTACACATTCGGTATGTACCCTTGAATTTGAGGTACACCGCCCTTTATATGAATGGTTTTTAAATAATGTTTATTCAGAAGGAACAATAAAAACAAGACAGATTGAATTTGCCAGATTGAATTTAAGTTACACAATAATGAGCAAGCGAAAGTTATTAGAGCTTGTTCAAAGTAAGTTTGTGAGTGGCTGGGATGATCCACGGATGCCAACAATTTCAGGATTGCGCCGGAGAGGGTATACCCCGGAGTCGATTAAGAAGTTTGCTGATACTATTGGAGTTGCAAAACGTAACAATGTTATTGATGTTGCTTTATTGGAACATAGTTTACGTGAGGATTTAAATAAAAAGGCTCCACGTGTGATGGGAGTATTAAATCCTTTAAAAGTTGTAATTACTAATTACTCCGAGGAAAAAGAAGAGTTTCTGACAATTGAGAACAATCCGGAAGATGAAACAATGGGGACTCGTGAATTACCTTTTAGTCGGGATATTTATATTGAAAAAGATGATTTTATGGAAGATGCACCTAAAAAATTCTTCCGCTTAGCCCCAGGTAAAGAAGTTAGGTTGAAAGGAGCATACATTATCAAATGTGAGGAAGTTATTAAAGATAACAGTGGAAATATTATTGAATTATTATGTAGTTATGACCCTGAATCAAAGAGTGGAAGTGGAACAGAAGCCAGTAAGAGAAAAGTAAAAGGTACCTTGCATTGGGTATCGGCTAAACATGCTATAAATGCAGAGGTTCGATTATATGATAGATTATTTAATGATGAGGACCCTGCAGGTTATAAGGACAAAAACTTTACAGAATTTATAAATCCGGATTCATTAAAAATTCTTAAAGAATGTAAACTTGAACCTTCAATGGATAATGCAAAACAGGAATCGAGGTATCAATTTCAACGTTTAGGATATTTTTGTGTTGATAAAAAAGATTCAAAGCCAGGAACCTTGGTTTTGAACAGAACAGTTCCATTAAAAGATTCATGGAGTAAAAAATTAATACGAGGCACTAATTAAGCAATTTTCTCAATCTGTTTTGTATGATTTCCCTTTGTGGGATTGGATAATAGTAATCAACATCATTTAATTCCTTTTTCAGGTTTATGCCTTATATAACAAGAGCTTAAAAACATTACTCCATTTGTAATTAATCAGTGTATTAAAAGCATTGATATTTTATTGTTTTAGAATTTTCCGGGTTAATACTTTTTTTCTCGCTGATTTCCGCAAAATAATAATTTCAATTTCTGAGAAATCTGCGACTTGATCGATGTTTCATCTGCGAGAAATAAATTTTGATCAGACTGATTAGTTACTATTTTTCAATCAAGGTTTTTATTACTACTGAGGCACAAAAGCATCCATAAATAGGTGGCATATAGGATATTGTGCCAATGGTAGATTTTTTATTTTCACCAGGTTCGTCAACTATAACAGCATTCTCATCAGCTTTTTCTTCAGAAAATACGACTTTAAAGCCTTTATTAATACCTAGTTTTCTTAACCTTTTTCTAAGCAAAAAACCTAATCTGCAATTAAAGGATTTGGAAATATCATTGATTTTTATCTTAGTAGGATCAATTCTTCCTCCTGATCCTAGTGAACTTACAATTTTTAATCCTTTTTGTAAGCTATGATAAATTAAAAAAACCTTTGGTGAAAGAGTGTCAATTGCATCCACAACAAAATCGAACGATTCGTTTAAAATTTCAATCATCCGCTCATCTTTTATGTATTTCTGTATAATTTTCAAATTCAACTGCGGATTAATATCAAGAAGTCTTTTGCCAACTACTTCTGCTTTCGGTTTGTTTAATGTACTTTCAAGGGCAGATAATTGCCTGTTTTTATTTGAAGGATTCAAAAAGTCCCCATCTACAATAGTAAGTTTGCCAATACCCGCTCGACATAAAATTTCAGCGGCATATCCTCCCACACCTCCTAAACCTACTACAAGAACATGTGCATTATTTAATATTTTTAATTTATCGGCTCCAATTAATAGTTCTGTTCTTTCCTGCCAATTTTCACTATTCATCTAATAAATTTTTAAGGTTTTGTATTAATTGGGTTTTTAACAAATCTATTTTTATTTTGAATTTCTGGCTCGCAATTTTGTATAGTTCTTGTATATCTATATCAAAATCATCAGTTTCAAGAAATATTCTTTCTATAGGTAATTCACTAAAATACTTGCTTAGTTTAGAATGAGGATTATTGATATGATGACAAATCGATAAATAAAATCCATGATCTATAAAATTTAAAGCTGCTTGCTTACTACCATTAAAATGATGTATTACCCATGGAACTTGTGACTTGGAATCTATTTTTAGTTTTAAAATTTCGTTATGCGCTTTTACGCTATGTATTATTAAGGGTAACTTATATTGATTTGCGATATCAATATGAATCTTAAAGGCCTTTAATTGGGTTTCTAAATCAGTACCTTTAATTTTATCCAATCCAGTTTCTCCAATAGCTATAATTGAATTTGATTGTACAAGTCCATGCAATTTATTTCTTATTTGAGTTACATGCAATTTATCTGCATGCCATGGATGTAATCCTGCAGTAAAAAAAATCTTATCATCCTCATTTGCGATAAAATTTTCATGTAAAAACTTACTTTGTATAACAATTTCGCCTTCAGCAGGGACTTGCTGATGTGCATGAAAATCCAAAAACAAATCTGTAGAAAGATTCATCACGCATATATAGATTTATTCTTTCTTAATGTTGTCTATTCCAGCCTGAATTCTGTCTAAAGTTTCTTGTTTGCCTAATAATTCAACGATATCCAGAACCCCGGGGCCTATTCCTCCTCCAACAAGAGTTAACCGTAGTGGATTCATAACTTGTCCCATTCCCAGTTCTTTTTCTTCAAGAAAATCCTGAATTGTTTTTTCAAGATTGTCATGATTAAAGATTTCCAATACATCTAGTTGTTTTTTTAATTCCGAAAGTAGCTCGGGAGTGTTTTCCTTCCACCTTTTTTTAACAACCTTTGGGTCGTATTCACCAGGCTTTTGAAAAAAGAAGAATGACTGTTCCCAAAATTCAGAAACAAAGTTTACACGTTCTTTTATTAGCTTTACAACATTTATTACAAAGCTGTCATCAGAGGTGATTCCTTTTTCTTTAAGAATAGTTTGATATAATCTTGCCAGTTTTTGATCAGATTTTCCTGCAAGATATTGATGATTGAACCACTTTGCTTTTTCGTGATCAAATTTAGCACCGGCTTTATGTACTTTAATTAAATCAAAAGAGGATGTAAGTTCTCTTAATGATAAGATCTCTTTTTCAGTTCCAGGATTCCAACCTAACAGGGCGAGTATGTTAACAAATGCTTCCGGGAAATAACCATCTTCACGATAGCCATTGGATACTTCTCCTGTTTTGGGGTCAGTCCATTCTAATGGGAAAACAGGAAATCCCAGAGCATCTCCATCTCTTTTGCTTAATTTACCCTTTCCGTTTGGTTTAAGCAATAAAGGCAAATGTGCAAACTCCGGCATTGTTTTTTCCCATCCAAAAGATCTGTATAATAATACATGTAGAGGTAGGGAAGGTAACCATTCCTCTCCTCTAATAACATGAGAAATTTTCATAAGATGATCATCAACAATATTTGCCAAATGGTAGGTAGGCATTCCATCTGACTTAAAAAGCACTTTGTCGTCAAGTTGATTTGTATTGACCTTAACAGTACCTCTTATTATATCTTCTACAATAACTTCTTCGTTCTCGGGCATTTTAAAACGAATAACAAAAGGAGTATCTGAGTCTATAAGTTTAGTTGTTTCTTCAACGGATAAAGTAAAAGAATTCCTCATACTTCTTCGGGTTATTGCATTATATTGTTGTATACTACTTTTTTCTGCTTTTAGTTTATTACGCATTTCTTCTAATTCTTCAGCAGTATCAAAAGCATAATATGCATTCCCTAATTCAATAAGTCTCTCTGCAAATTCCTTATATATTTCCTTTCTGTCTGATTGACGATATGGGCCATATGCACCTCCTTCTTCAATACCTTCATCAATATTAATTCCACACCACTTTAAAGATTCTATAATATAATCTTCTGCTCCCTGAACATATCGCGATTGGTCAGTATCTTCAATTCGTAAAATAAAACTCCCATTATTTTTTCTTGCAAAAAGATAATTAAATAATGCTGTTCTTACTCCTCCCATGTGTAATGGCCCTGTGGGGCTTGGAGCAAAGCGAACTCTTACTTTTCTGTTATTCATATTTTAAGTTTTTATTCCCAGTTTAAAATAATTTTTCCACAATTACCTTCATCCATATATTTAAACCCTTTTTCAAATTCTTCAATGGGGAATTGATGTGTAATTATTGGACTTAAATTTAGTCCTGAATGTAACATTTGTTCCATATGATACCAGGTCTCAAACATTTCTCTTCCATATATTCCTTTTAAAGTAAGTCCTTTAAATATCACTTTATCCCAGTTTATACCGGTATTAGGAGGAAGGATCCCTAACAATGATATTTTACCTGAATTATACATGTGATTGAGCATATCGTCAAAAGCATGAGGAGACCCTGAGCATTCTAACCCAATATCAAAACCTATCATTCCAAGATCTTTTATAACATCATCAAGGTTTTCTTTCAATGGGTTAATAACTCTTGTTGCTCCCATTTTTTTTGCAAGTTCAATTCTATATTCATTAGTTTCAGTGGCAACAACATAACGGGCTCCGGCAAATTTTGCAATGGCAACACACATACTACCAATTAATCCGGCCCCTGTTACAAGAACGTCTTCGCCAATTAATGGCCATGAAAGAGCTGTGTGTGTTGCATTTCCAAATGGGTCCATAATGGCCAGCATGTCGTCAGGAATTGCTGGATTCATTTTTAAAACATTTGATGATGGTATTTTAACATATTCTGCAAATGATCCATCACGGTTTACTCCAATACCAATTGTATTTTCGCAAACATGTTGACGTCCGCGACGGCAATTTCTACATTGCCCACATGCTATATGCCCTTCACCCGTAACACGTTCCCCAATCTCAAATCCGGTGACACCTTCTCCTATTCGTACTATTGTACCAACATATTCATGCCCAATAATCATTGGGGTTTTTATTGTATTTTGAGACCATTCATCCCATCTGTAAATATGTAAGTCAGTTCCACAGATTGCTGATTTTTTCACTTTTATTAGTATGTCGTTTACTCCTATTTTTGGAATATCAACTTCTTCCATCCAAAGGCCCTTTTCTGTCTTGGATTTAACTAAAGCTTTCATTTTATTAACCATATTATCATTGTTTTGTTAATCTAAAATTAATGTCACAAAAATAAACCATAAAAGCCTCATTTTGAAATTAAGACTAATATTTTATGAATAAAAAAACCAGGAATTCCCGGTTTTTAGTTTATATATTGTTCAATTATTTTTTTTAAATCGTTTTCATTACAATACTTCGTTAAATTTTGGCAAAGTTGAATTTTATCTTTTCAGTATTACTTTTATATCTTTGATCTTTGAAGCAAGAATATCTTCGTTATCCGCCTCAACCAATAAACGCAGATAGGGTTCTGTATTTGATGGCCGAACATTGAACCACCAGTTTTCAAATTCCAGGCGATATCCATCAAAATCGATAATTTCTAAGGGTTCTTCCTCTGTAATGAAGTAATCTTTTAAAGCTTCCATAGCTTCTTGCTTTTTTTCTATTTTAAAGTTTATTTCTCCTGAATTTGCATATTTGTTAATACCTGATATCAACTCTGACATAGTTTTTCCTTCTTTTTTAAATCGTGAAAGAAGATTTAGAACTATTAAAGCAGCCATTATTCCTGAATCAGAATAATAAAAATCGCGAAAATAATAATGCCCTGCTAGCTCTCCCCCATATACTCCTTTTATTTCTTTCAGTTTTGGAGTTGCATATGCCCTGCCAACACGCCAGGTACAAACTTCACCACCCAGTTTTTCTATGTATTGCTTTACAGCTTTCGATGTACGTATATCTTGTAACACTTTACCCCTCTCTTTTTCAAGAAAATAGTGAGCCATAAATGCAATGATTAGATCAGGTGAAATAAAATTTCCTTTCTCATCTATAAACATAACTCTGTCAGCATCTCCATCGAATATAATCCCTATATCCGCTTCCTTTTCTTTAACTGTCTTTTTCAAGTAATATAGATTCTCTTCAACTAAGGGATTTGGATCATGATTAGGGAAAGTTCCATCCAAATTATCAAATAAATAAACAGGCTTTGTACTCAACAGTTTTTTTATTAGTAAACCTGCCATTCCATTTGAGCAATCAATAACCATTTTCAGGTTTGAGTAATCCTGCACATATGATTTAAGGAATTCTACATATTCTCCTTTTACCTTATAATCAATTATTTTACCTCTGTGTTTAGCAATAACAATATCATTTGTTTGAATCATCTTTAACAAATCCTTTAACCCGGTATCAAAACCCACCGGCAGTGCACCATATCTTGAAATCTTCATTCCATTGTACTCTGCAGAATTATGTGATGCAGTAATTTGAACAGATGCAGCAAACTTATGCTTTGCTGTTATATAATAAACCATTGGAGTAGTGGAGATACCCATATTATAAACATTTGCCCCACTGTCAATTATTCCCCGACACAAGTATTCAAATATTTCATCTGAAGAGACACGTACATCTCTGCCCACTAAAATATTATCAGCTTTTAAAAGTTCAGGTAAAAAATATCCTATTTTATATACATCATCCTTATTAAATTCTTCATTATATACCCCTCGAATATCATATGCTTTAAAAGCTTTCATGATATGAATTTAATTAGAATTTTTATTAGAAAAAAAGAAGCCAGTATAAATCTGACTTCTAAGGTATTAATTTAATAATAATTGTTATTTTGTTAAAGCTTTAACTGGTTCTATTCCTAAGGTAGTCCCTTCCTGAATTGCTTTTAACACAGCTCCTCCTCCTGTAAAAATATAATACATCGGACTATCCAAAGCCACAATATATAAACCAGGTAATAATCTTTTCAGTTCTTGCATTGTATCTCCCCCTCCGTATAACTTTACAGCCTCAATATTCTCATCAATTAACTCATCAAGTGCTATGGTACCTTCATTAAAATAAGGCGTAAAACCCATTACAGCATTTACAAATATAGTTCGGGCTGATGAAAAGATCTTATGCACATCTTCCTCATAAAATGATTCTTTTGCTACATCGAGCACATAATTTAATTTTGTTCCCGATTTTAATTCATGGATATTGTGCACCCTGTTTTTGCCCTCAAACTTACCATCAAGTGTATCTGATTCAATTATAAATGGAAGCTCAATTAATTTTCCTGGAAATTGATTGCTAAATTCTACAAATTCTTTTGCATGCGCCAAATCATCATCTGTAATACCTTTTATCTCGATACCATATTTAGCATATAAATAAGCATTATATATTACACCTCCCAATACTAAATAATCGGCTTTTTTAATTAATGCATATAAAGAATCTATTTTTGTGTCAAATTTTGAACCTGCCACAACTGCAATAAATGGTGATTGTGGTGTATAAATCCTTTCCAAATTTTCAATTTCCTTTTGCATTAAAAATCCTGCATATGAAGGCAGGTATTTATTAACACCAACAGTTGAAGCGTGTGGTTGCCACGAACCAAAAGCATCATTCACAAAAATATCCGCCAATCCGGCAAGCTGATTAGCAAATCTGTCTTTATCCGGGCCTTTTGACTCCTCCCCTTGGAACCATCTTGTATTTGGAAGGTATATTCCATCAATATTTCCTTCTTTTAATTCACGAATCAGATGATTAATTGAAGTTTCAATTCCAATATATCCCTTATTTTCATGAGGATAAAAATCCGGAACTTTCATATTTATATGAAGCTTGTTCCTTAAATATTCAACAATAGGCTCCACAGAAGTATCTTTACCAATTTTTATATCCCCGGTTTTTTTATCTTTTGGCCTTCCAACATGCGACATTAAGATAATCTTTCCTCCTTTCGCATTAATATGATATAACGTACCAATAGTTGCATCAATTCTATAAGGATCATGAATTACTCCTTTTTTTACAACATTATGGTCTACACGAACTAATACTACTTTCCCATTAAGATCAGCATCCTGAATGGAAGGAATATTATATTTATCAAGCATTTTAACCTCCCTTTTAAATTAAATAATTTACAATTTATTAAAAACGGGACACAAGTTAGTTTATGGTTTTTATAATAGCAAATTTATAATTCAAATTTTATACACAATCAATCTGGAATAGTGCATTATATTTATTATGTTTGTACTTTGACCCTTTTACTAACCGATCTGATGAAAGAAATTAAAATATTTCTACATGTTTTATTGTATATATCTATTTCTTTAAATTGTCTTTCACAAGATAATAAACTTTTAAATTTAGATACTCTAAAATATTATAAATCCCGGGTAGATAAATATAAAATAGTAGATACTGCATTGTATAATAATTTTGCAGAAAAAATTGAAAGTTCGATAAATAATATAAATGATAATCAATCGTTTTTTTATTCTTACTATATTTTAGGGGAATTAAATAAATATGATGGTTTATATGAACAAGCTATTCAGGACTACTTCCATGCACTGGAATATTCTGATAAAATAGAAAATAAATCCGAAGTAGCTAAAATCTACGATGAGTTAATATTTATTTATAGAATAAAAAGTGAAGCAGATCAAATGTTTGAGTGCTTAAACAAAGCTGTTACACTTAAAAAAAGTATTGGCGATATTAAAGGTGTCTATAAAAGCAAGTTGCTTACTTCTCGCTATTACAGACGTACAGGAGACTTTATGAATGCTTTTAGGATTGATTATGAGGCTTTAGATTTTTTTGAGACACATAATGATACGTCACTTATTATTTATATTTATCATGATATTGCCATGATTTGTAAAGCTATAGGTAATTATCAAAAAGCTTTTGAAATTTATGACAATGTATATCAGTATTTAAACGAGCCTCATTTCGAAAAAGAAAAGTCTGTCGTATATAATGGAATTGGAATTATCCAGCTTAAAACCGGGGATTATCAAGATGCACTTAATAATTTTTTAATCAGTCTCGAAATTGAAAAAAAGATTGGCAATAAATTTGAAATTCTAACGCGTTATAATAATATTGGTTTAGTTTATTCTTATTTGAAAAATTTCGAGCCGACATTAAAATATTTCAGAATTTGTATTGAAGAACATAAAAAATCCGGACGGTGGAGAGATGTAGCCAATATCTTAAATAGTGTGGGAATGTGTTATGAAGAGATGAATGTGCCGGATTCATCCATACATTACTATTTAGAATCAATTGAATTGAGTGAACAATATGATTATAAAGAATTAAATCTTAAATCAACCCTTTGGATCAGTAAAATTTATCATAACATTGGCAAATATGATTCTGCTTATATTTTCCTGAGAAAATATCACGAATTATTTGAAATGATAGATAAATCAAATTTAGGCTGGAAAATAACAGCAGAAGAGTTTGAATATATAAGGCAAAAAGATCAAAGGCTCAAAGAAATTGAGAAAAGAAACACGGTATTGTTAAATATAATTATTGTTGGATTTTTAATTTTTATAATATTTATTTTCTGGTTTATGGTGATAAAACTAAGAACCAGAATTCGCAAATCTCAAAAAGCTAAACAAGAATTAGAAAAACACGAAGTTGAATTAAAAGATCAAATTAGTAACCAGAATAAAGAATTGGTAAGTAAAATATTACAATTGTGTGACCATAATTCCGGAGTGAAATACACCATTCAAAAACTTGTAAAACTTAAATCGGAAATGGGGATTAACTCAAAACAAAAAATCCAACAAGTAATAAACGATCTTGAACATTCTGTAAATAGTAATATATGGGATGAATTTGAGCATAGATTTATGAAAGTTCATCCATTTCTGTATAAAAACCTTTCGAAATATTATCCGCAATTAACTGCTAATGAAAGAAGGCTTTGTGCTTTAATTCATCTCAATTTTTCTTCAAAAGAAATTGCACATATAACAAAACAATCTCATAAAAGTATTATAGTAGCAAAAAGTCGCCTTCGAAGTAAAATAAACATTGGAGAATCATCTAAAATTACCGACTTTTTACATAAACTTACGCAGTTGTAAAATACTGAATAACTGAAGCTTATGGCTTATGTGATATTTTGTAATATTCTCCTCAATGCATGTTAACTCATTGTAGTTACAGTTTCTTTTCTTGAATAAAAACAACCCATATATTTCGTATAGATTTTTAACCAAAACATAATTTTTCTTAAAAAGAATTTGTTCATATTACAAACATCAATAGCGTGTACTCCTATTATTCCATTATTAAAATTAAATGTATGACTATATTTTTATATAACCGCTTTTTATCGCTTGTTCAACAATTTCAGGCCCTATACCATTACCAGGCAATACAGCTATTGACTTGTCCATTTTGTTCTATGAATTTTATTTGTTTACGCTTTGTTTCAAATTGTTCAATTTTGCTTTTTGATGCTAATAGATAATCCACATTATCGTATCCGTTTAACAGGCAGTTCTTTTTGTATTCCGGAATTTCAAATGTTTCTGTTTCTTTAGTATCTTCAATTTTAACTATTTGTCTTTCTAAATTAATATCAATTTTTATTGATGGATTCTTTTTTGCATTTGTAAAAATTTTTGAAAGAAACTTTTCTGTCACTTCAATGGGTAATAATCCTATATTTAATGCATTGTTTTTAAATATATCGGCAAATGAACTTGAAATAACAGCCATGAATCCATAATCGTATATTGCCCAGGTAGCATGTTCCCTGCTCGATCCGCACCCAAAGTTTTTTCCGGTAACCAAAATACATTCTGAACCATCAGATTTATTTAATACAAAATCTTTTACAGGTTCATTTTTGGCATCATATCTCCAATCTCTAAAAAGATTTTCTCCGAAATTCTCCCGATTAATTGATTTTAAAAAACGGGCCGGTATAATCTGGCCTGTATCTATATTTTCAATAGGCATAGTTATTATGCCGGAGTTTATTGTATTTACTTTCTCGAAACTCATAATTTAATTCTTCAGTTTTATAAAAATTCTCGGGGATCGG
>DAOVYZ010000210.1 GCA_030635365.1 Bacteroidales bacterium | reverse complement strand
GAAGAATATTCAGAGTTGGTGGATGTTCCCTTTGTATACAACCCCTTACAAGATATTACATATTAATAATATATTTAGTTGGTTTAATGGACTCTTTAATAATAGCTGCAACACAGGAATCCCCGGGAATAAATTTTGATAAAGAAAATTTTAAATTTTTAATATTTGGCAAATCATTTCCGGAGGAATCAAGACATTTTTTCGATCCTATTATAATGTGGCTTGAGGATTATATAAAAGAGCCTAATGCAAATACAAGCTTTGAGGTGCGTTTAGAATATTACAATTCGGCTACATCAACAATTTTGCTTGAGATGCTTTATATTCTAAAGCAGGTATTAAACGATGGCAAGAATTTAAAAGTAGTGTGGAACTACGTTGAAATGGATGATGATATGCTTGATGCCGGCAAAGAATTTGAAGAAATGATAAAAATACCTTTCGAATATCAAATAATAGAAGATTATTAATTTCGTCTAATTAAAAAAACTTGGTTTCAAATTTTTATATTCAGAATTATCCTGATAGAATTTAGCAAAAGCAAGTATAGTCGCTTCATCATATAAATTTCCAATAAAACTAATACTAGTAGGATGATTTTTGTCATCAAAGCCGTTAGGTACTACAACACAGGGGTGTCCGGTTAAGTTAGTCATTAACAATTGATCACCTCCAAAAGAAGGGCAAATAATAATATCATAATCGTTGATCAATTTATTTAATTCTTCTATTAAAAGATTTCGAATACGGTTAGCTTGAATATATTCAACCGCAGGAATAAAGCGGGATTTTCTAAAAATGTTAGGCCAGGCATATTTATGCTGTGCTACCAATTTGTCATCTTGATTAGACCTGGTTAATTCATCGAATGCTGCACCCGCTTCAGCCTCCAGAATAATAGCTAAAGGCATTACCGGGAACTTATTGGGTAGCTCTACTTCATGTAATTGTATCTCATGGGTTTTCAGTAATTTTAATGTTTTTAGATCATTTTCCTGTCCCCTATATTCATCACCCTCAAAAAGCCCTTTTAAGTATCCTATCTTTAAATTTGAAAGATCAAGCTTAGAATCGTAGTTAAATGGATAATCAACCGTTGATTGGCCCTTATTGTCTTTTCCACGTATAACATCAAACACAATAGCACAATCATGAGCATTTTTGCAAATAGGCCCAATTTTATCCATCGACCAACTTAAAGCCATGGCACCATCTCTGCTTACTCGTCCAAAAGTGGGCCTTAATCCTGTTACCCCACATCTGGTTGATGGTGAAACAATAGATCCCCATGTTTCTGTGCCAATTGCAAATGCAACTAATCCTGCTGATGTTGCCGAGGCTGAACCGGCTGACGAACCACTTGATCCCTGTTTTAAATCCCATGGATTTTTAGTTACTCCTCCATACCAAACATCACCCATGGCCAACGCCCCTAATGTTAACTTTGCAATTAAAACAGCACCTGCATCTTCTAAATTTTTTACAATTGCAGCAGTGTAGGGAATATTTTGATCTTTGTATGGTGCAGCTCCCCACGTTGTTTTATATCCTTTAACGGCAAATAAATCTTTAACACCATAAGGAATTCCGTGTAAAGGGCCTCTGTAAATTCCGTTATTAATTTCTTCATCAGCTTTTTTAGCTTGAGCATATGCTAAATCTTCGGTAATGCTTATTACGCATTCCAGGGTATCACCGTATTCTTTTAATCTCTTTATATAAAGTTCAGTAAGCTTCATAGAGCTTATTTTCTTATTTTTTATTAACGAGGACAACTTAGCAACTGAATAAAAGGCTAAATCTTCATCATCTTTGGGTAAATATACTTCTTGAGGGATCTCCCATTCTATTTTTGATTGTGTTAAATCTAATGAGAAATTAACAGGCCTGGGATCAAAAACTAATTGAGGTGCAATATCGTTTGTAAGGCTTATTTTTCTTATTTCAGTATAATCCTTGTTTGCAACAAGAAGGCCATCTACTAAAGAATCTCTTTCTGAATCTGTAAAAATTAAACCAATAATATTTTCTGCAGATTTTACTTGATCTTTGCTGATGTTATTATTCTTTTCAGAACATGCATTAAGGCATGCTATACTGATTATAGCTGTTAGGACAAGTATGTATATTCTCATGTTGTATTTGATTTAATTATAGTTGAAATTTATGAAAAGAAAAGGCCAATGTCAATTAGTGGCAAAATAAAAAAACCTTCAGAATTTCTGAAGGTTTCTTGCTCCCCAGGTAGGACTTGAACCTACGACCCCCTGATTAACAGTCAGGTGCTCTAACCAACTGAGCTACTGAGGAATTTTTATACTTTTTGTGTTTAGCGTGGCAAAAGTAAAAGCTTTTTATTAATTATACAACATCTTAACAACTTTTTTTTCACTTTTAAAATGTGAATTTGTAATGATCAGAAAGTAAATATGGTAGGCTTCTGTTACCCAATATTTGCATAATTTATGTTTCAGATTGTTACTATTAAATAAGTGATAAAATTCGAATTTTTTATTATGTTAAGTTCAGATTTTCAGCAAGATATAGTTAGTTTATTTGATTGAATTTATTCTATATTTAAAAAGATTGGTTCTCAAAATAATACTTTATATATTTATGTCCTAAACAATAATGAGGATGATTAATTTCAGATAATATTTTAGTTAATTGTGGCATAAAATTGCAAATAGGCTTCATTACAATATAAACTATTTATAAATATTGATACTAGGTATAGGTACTGATATCTTCGAAGTTTCCAGAATGAAAAAGACAATGGAAAAAGACCCATTGTTTATCAAAAGTATATTTACAGAAAATGAAATCCAATATTGTGAAAAGCGGAGAAGAAAAGAACAGAATTTTGCTGCTCGGTATGCTGCAAAGGAAGCATTGTTAAAAGCCTTAGGAACAGGGTGGAGAGATGGTATAAGATTTACTGATATAGATATTATTAATGACAAGCTTGGGAAACCAGAGATTTTTTTGAAAGGAAAAGCAAAAAAAATTGCTGATGAATTGGGAGTAAAGATGATTCATCTATCTATGAGTCATGTCAGTGAAATTGCAAATGCATTTGTAATAATACAAAAGTAGCTTTAAATGACAAACTAAATAAATAACAAACCTGTCTGCCGATCGGCAGGCTAAAAACTAAATTTTATGTCAAACATTGGATCCTACGAAAAACGTCTCGAGAATTTCGATTGGTCAATTGCAGAAAAAGAACTCGGTTATAAAACAGGCGAAAATATTAATATCGGATGGTACTGTTCCGATAGAATATGTAATATGGGGAAAGCGGGAAAAAAGGCCTTGATTTGGGAAGGATTAAACGGAGTAGAAAAAACTTTCACCTTTAATGATGTCCGCTTACGAAGTAATACAATAGCTTCGTTTTTAAAAGACTTAGGAATAAAAACTGAAGATAGGGTATGTCTTTTTATGGATAAAATTCCTGAATTATATATGGGTTTTGTAGGTATACTAAAATTAGGTGCGGTAGCACAGCCTCTTTTTTCGGCTTTTGGTGACGAATCATTGCATGTTAGGCTTGATAATGCACAAACAACTGCAATCATTACACAACGTAAGCATGTATCTAAAGTTCGAAAGATTCTTGATCAGATGCCATATTTAAAACATATTATTTTGGTTGATTATGATGGAAGCAAACCTTTAAAAGAACGTGAAATAGCTTTTAATATGGAAGAAGTTGAGCAAGTTGAAAATTTTGAATCATTTCCAACGAAAGCTGAATCTCCTTCGGTATTGCATTATACTTCAGGGACTACGGGACAACCTAAAGGAGTTAAGCATGTTCATTATTCCCTGATATCACAATACTTAACAACAAAGTGGGTTTTAGATCTACAGGAAGATGATATTTATTGGTGTACTGCTGATCCTGGGTGGGTTACCGGAACATCTTATGGCATAATCGGGCCTTGGAGTCTTGGAATAACACAATGTGTGCTTGATACCGGATTTTCTGCAGAATCATGGTATAAGTTTATCGAGAAAAGAAAAGTAACTATGTGGTATTCAGCACCGACAGCTATAAGGTCATTAATGAAAGCAGGAGATGACTTGATAAAACAACATAATCTTTCTTCACTACGACATTTAGCTAGTGTTGGAGAACCTTTAAATGCCGAAGCAGTAATATGGTCCGAAAAAGTATTCGGAAAAGAATTTTTAGATACTTACTGGCAGACAGAAACAGGATCGATGATGCTTACCAATTATCCGGGAATGAAAATTAAGCCGGGATCAATGGGTAAACCTTTCCCTGGAATTACTGCAACTGTACTTGACACAAAAACTTTTGAACCGATAACAGAAACAGGGAAACCGGGACTTATAGGATTTAAACCGGGATGGCCTGCAATGATGAGAACTTATTGGAGAAATGAAGAAACTTATCAAAAGAAGTTTGAAAATGGCTGGTATTTACCTGGTGACCGTGCCTATATTGATAGCGAAGGATATTATTGGTTTATTGGCCGTGACGATGATGTAATTAATACCGGAGGGCATTTGGTAAGTCCTTTTGAAGTTGAATCTGCTTTATTAGAACATGAAGCTGTTGCAGAATCGGCTGTTGTTGCAAAACCTGATGATGTAAATATGGAAGTTGTGAAAGCTTTTGTAACTTTAAAACCGGGTTTTGAGGCTAATGACGATCTTGAATTGAAAATCATGAATTTTATTCGTAAAAAGTTGTCGCCTTTAGCAATGCCTCAGGAAATTGAATATAAAGATTCTCTTCCAAAAACTCGAAGTGGGAAGATTATGAGACGAGTATTACATGCTCAGGAATGGGGTGAAGAAATTGGAGATATCTCAACTTTAGAAGATGATTAAATTTGAAATTAGATACAAACAATAATAACAAAACTTTAAACTAAAAAATAAGAATTATGGAAAACATGAAAGAAGTTATCCTCGAATATGTAATTGAAGAATATTGTGATGAAGAAAATGATGATGTAACATATGATACTCCTCTTATTTCAGGGGGAATTGTTGATTCATTTTCAATGGTTTCGTTAAAAAGATTTCTTGAAAACAAGTATTCTATATCTATTTCTGATGCAGATGCTTCACCTGAAGCTTTTGATACCGTGAATAAGATTGAAGATTTAGTTAAAAGATTTCAATAAATATTAAGAGGCACACAAAGACTTTTTGGACAGCCTCTTTTTGTTTCATTTAAACCTTATTCATTATGGCATATTCAAATAAAATTAAAGAATTATATCAAAATCAATTAAACGGAATACAAAAAGCCGGATTGTTTAAACAAGAAAGATTCATTCATTCATCACAGGATGCTGAAATCGAAGTGGAATTTCCGGCAGGGTCTCCTCCTAAAAAAGTAATTAACGTTTGCTCAAATAACTATTTAGGACTTTCAAGTCATCCTGAAGTTATAGCAGCTGCACACAAGGGTCTTGATACACGTGGGTATGGGATGTCATCAGTTCGATTTATTTGCGGAACTCAGGATATTCACCGTGAGTTGGAAGAAAAGGTAACGGAATTCTTAGGTACTGAAGATACCATTTTGTTTCCATCGTGTATGGATGCTAACGCAGGTGTTTTCGAAGCAATCCTTACAAGTGAGGATGTTATGATTTCTGACCGGTTGGTACATGCTTCAATTATTGATGGTATGCGTTTATGCGCTGCCCAGCATGATACATTTAAGCACTCAGACATGGCTCACCTCGAAAAGAAATTACAGCTACATGCCGATAAAAGGTTGAAAGTTGTAATTAACGATGGCGTGTATTCAATGGATGGCGATACTGCAAAACTTGATGAAATAGCTGCACTTTGTGAAAAATATGATGCTATATTATTTGTTGACGAATCACACTCATCAGGTTTTATAGGTAAAACAGGTCGGGGGACACACGAAAAATGTGGAGTAATGGGAAAAATAGATATTATTACTACAACATTCGGTAAAGGACTTGGCGGAGCATCTGGAGGTTGCGTTTCAGGAAGAAAAGAAATTGTTGAAATGTGTAGACAAAAAGCTCGTCCGTATTTATTCTCAAATACTATAGCTCCCGTTGTTGTTAGTGGTGTTTTGGAAGTACTGGATATTCTTTCGAAAAGTACTGAACGTAGGGATAAGCTTGAAGCTAACACTAAATTCTGGCGTGACGGATTAACTCAAGCTGGATTTGTCTTAAAGGATGGAGATACTCCTATTGTTCCCGTAATGTTGTTTAATGCTAAATTAGCTCAGGATTTCTCACGTGATCTTTTCGATTTGGGTACTTACGCTATTGGTTTCTTCTTTCCTGTAGTTCCTCAAGGGGCAGCACGAATAAGAACTCAGATATCTGCAGGACACGAAATGCATCATCTTGAAAAAGCACTGGATGCATTTAT
>DAOVYZ010000476.1 GCA_030635365.1 Bacteroidales bacterium | reverse complement strand
TTGATAATCGGGATGGAGCATTACTACTATATCTGCACCCAGATTTAAAGCCTCATTGTAACATGTTTTTTGATTGGCTCCGTAACCCTGATTCTCTTCGTGCAAGAAAATATTTTTAATTCCCAATTCTTTTGCTTTTTGAACAGTTTTATCATTGCTCTTATCATCAACCAAAATTACCTCATCAACAATATCAAAAGGAATTTCATTATATGTTTTTTCCAATGTTTTTTCGGCATTGTAAGCCGGCAATACCACTATTATTTTCTTATTTCCTATCATTTTTTAAATAATTCAGGATTTAATTCTTTGGCTTTGTCGAAACATTGTTGAGCTTTATGCCCTTTTCCCATATTCCTGTACAAATTGCCAAGGTTAACTAATGTATAAGCATCTTTCTTCTCAAATTTCATATTAATTGTAGTGTCCATAGTCTTTAATGCATCTTCAAATTTTTGAAGGTTAGCATATGTCATTGCCAAATTTATTCTCAATACCGGATCTTTAGGGTCTAATTGTATTGCCCTTGATAATGCTCCTGCCGATTTTTCATATTCTTGTGATATTCCATAGGCTACTCCCAGATCCTTAAAAACATTAATATCGTTAGTGTTTATTTGTGCCGCCTTTTCAAGATAATGCTTTGATTTATCAAGCTTATTCATAAATCGCCCATAAATTCTACCTATATTATAGTTTATTTGAAAATGATTGGGATTATATTTTTCAAGTTTATGAAGAATCTCAATATTTTTTTGTGCTAACTGTGCATCATTAAATGTTAAATTAACTTTTGTTTCAAATATATTTGAATATACTCTTGCATATTGGGGATTGTGTTTCAGAATAGGTTCATAATACTTAAATACGCTATCGATATCCTGGTATAGTTCCCATTGTGCATTTCCCATTAAAAGTAATGCATCACTGTATGTTGGGTGTATTTTAATTGCATGCTTTAAATATGTTACTGCTTGCCTTAAATATTGATCTTTATTTTCACTCCTTCCGGGTTTTAATGCTTCTTCAACCAGTTTCCCTCCTGCCGATGTATTACTTTTTGCACTATTTACCGAGGTTTTAACATCGGTTGTAAAGAGTGTAAAGTCATTTTTCCATGCACGGTTACGGCTAATTGTTTTTATAGAGTATAATCCTAACAAAACTGTAATTACCAATATAAAAGTATTTTTTGCTTTAACCCATTCTGGCATCTTATTGGTAAGTATATATGCCAGAATTATTACAAAACCTATTGATGCTGCATAAACAAACCTTTCGTTCATAAACACCCCTATAGGAAAAAGTATATTCGACATTGGTGATAATGTGATCAGATAAAAGAGTATGCCATATGAAATTATTTGCTTTCTTTTTAACCCTATGAGTGCATATATCCCAATACTTATATAAATAATTACTGATAATACCGGCCATAAATCGCCCCAATTCATTATTGATATATGATATGGATAATAGTCATAGGTAAGTGGGTGTGGAAAGATTAACAGCTTAATGTAAATCAGTAATGTATAAAAAATTGTTGCATATTTTTCTGATACTGACATTCCAAGAAAAGAATTATTCATTAATTCGTTGCCCGGTTCAAATGATATTCCTCCCAACACTTTATTCCTTGCATAAAAATAAATTCCGGAGGCTATAAGTAATGGTAATATGGAAATAAAAATAATTCCTGTATTTTTCTCTTTTTTATCAAAAAAGTAAATACTTAAAGGGATAATTGCAACAAAAGTAACTGCTACTTCTTTCGAAAATATGCCAAATAAGAATGAAACAAAACTTAGAATTAAGTAAGAAACTTTTTGCCTGTCCAAATATTTAAATGTAAAGTACATTGAAACCAATGCTCCAAGTAAGGATAATATTTCGTCTCTCCCTTTTATATTTGCTATAACTTCTGTATGAATCGGGTGAACTAAATAAATCAATGTTGCTAAAAACGGCAGTGAGTAATACCAGGTTTTTGAACTGTATTTTGAAAACAGTTTTTCGAGCAAAATAAGTAACATTATGCAAGTTAATGCATATAATAATATATTTATAAGGTGGCTAACAAATAGTAGTAACCCTCTGCGAGCATACATTTTCTTTAAATTTGAAAGTATAACCCTCTTCTCATTATTATTAAATACTTTTACTTTTTCAATTATGCTATTTTGTTGCTGAAGCCTTGTTTTTCTATCTTCCTTATGGATTGTATTTGAAAGGCTTTTTAATAACCTCACTGAAGGTTCAATAAATTGGGTGTTTTTATTTTCATCTAATTTATTTTTTATTATTCTCTCATTTAATCCATCAAATGGCGAGCCCATTATAAGTTGCCACTCAATAGCAAATGTAACCATTGATAATGGCCGATAACGCCCTCCGGCAACCAGTTTTTTATCTTTCTGCCCAAAAAAGCCACTGAAAAATTCTTCGGTAAAAATATTTTTAATACCCTCAAAGCCGCTTAATGTATAATGGTTTTCGCTAATAACAAGAGCATCATCAAGAGCGTAATCATGAAAGAGAGTGTTGCCGTATAAAATAAAGCTTAAAGCAAGTATGATTATATATTTATATTTAGGTTTCATCAAGTTTAAGATTTCAGGCTTGGTATTCCTATTATTTCTCATTTTACCTTACCCGTTAATATTTCCTTATTTTCTATTCTTTCTATACATAGGTACATGGCTTCACGCAGTGCAACTTCGCGAGGGTCGTTAACCAGGTAAGACCCCATTCTTGTCATTATGTATGCAAAACCTATTTTTTTATCGGGATCTGCAAAACCAAAGGAACCTCCTGCTCCGGGTGTACCAAATGATTTTCTGCTACTTCCAAACATTAAATCCACCCCGGGTTTTAAAAATCCACACGAAAAATAAGTATCTAATCCCATTATAATATCAAAAGCCCCTTCTTCAGGTAGCTCTGCATCTTTAGTCAACAAATCAAAACTTTCTTTCTTGAAT
>DAOVYZ010000402.1 GCA_030635365.1 Bacteroidales bacterium | reverse complement strand
CCGATGCCGGATTTGCTGTTAAAGTAACAACTGTCCCGTCATTATAAGTACCACCGGATGGGCTAAGGCTGATGTTGCCAGAGCCTGTTGTGCCGGTACTTAAAGTGTAGGTTGTTGTACCACCTCCTGTAGCGTCCACCGTTACATTGTCAATACTTATATCACCCCTGCTACTACTGAGGGTAGTACCGAGGAACCTTAACTGAATTGATCCACCAACATAACTATCAAGGCTAACAGTTTTTTCAGTCCAGGTACTTCCGGAACTATGTTGTCGCCCGCTTTTAGTGAATAAAGTTGTCCAACTGCTTCCGTTATTGGTACTCACCTGTAACTTAAGACTTCCTGTACCTGTACTTGAACCGTACATGTTATAATAGAATTTAACATCGGCACTGGATTTTCCCGACAGGTCATAACAAGGGCTTATCAAACCGCCAGTACTATTTTCATAATCAGAAGCTTCTAAAAACCTGAAATAATACCCACTTTGTGCACTGCTTGCCCCTGTTGAACTTGATTTGGTACTGGATCCAAAAGACCAACCAAAATCATTTTCAGAATCTACCATCCAGGAATCATCTGTTGTTCTGTCAAAATCATCGTTATGGGGGAAACTAGTTATGGATGTTAAATCTGAGCAGGTAAGATTAGTTGAAGATGATGGGGTACATGATGACAAATAATACCGGTCTAATTTCATAACTACTCTGATTCTATTTATTTGTCCGGCACTGAACCTGTCCCTGCATGTATTAGGGGCATCCGACATATAGTTTCTGCCTTCAGGATCGTAATCGTCACCATGAGAATCTTCTTCATCTCCATTATAAATACAAGTACTCCTATTGAAATCCGACCCTCCCGGGCTTGCAGGGGTATCACATATCAGGTCGCCAGCTACGTTACAATTAGAGCCATCCACATATTCTTCACCACGCGAAGAGCTGTAAGTATGCAATAGCCCAAAATAGTGCCCCATCTCATGTATAGGCGTAGATGTTTCGATTTCCTCATAGTCAATTTCTATTAAATCCATTAAATCTTCGGGGAAATTAGAATGGCCATGGCCACTTTCAAAATTAAGGATTACCATATTTATCACACGGTCAGTATAATTCAAAGCCTGAATCAACTGTTCTTCTGAAACATCATCCCTGTCCCAATCGGTATGAAATCTGTCATCATCAACATAGCGGATAGCGCACAGATTAAATGTAATGTTTGCAGCCGAGTAAGCGGCATTTAGGTCAGTAAGCATATTATTTACATCAGTTGCATTTGCCCTGGCATTGCTACCATCATCTTCTCTGGCAATATGAAAGATAATTGGCACTGTGTAACTTTGTGCCAAAACGTTAAGCATTAAAAAAGTTAATGCAAGAATCAATGTAGCTTTGAGCCACGATTTTGAGAGTTCTTTTTTTTTCATTTTTAATTATGGTTTTAAGGTTTAAAAATTCCTGATATCCATCTCAAGATATCAGCTAGTTATAATTATAATAAAAGTAAATATCCACCATATTCTAAAACCATGCAAAAAAAACATCCATACAAATAAGCTACTTAATGTTTTTTGTGATTATACATTGAATATACAATAGCATGTAAGTGTTTTTATTTTAGGATTTTACAGAGATGCTAAAAATTGGTTTAAACTTACATCCAATCCTGAAATATCAAGCTTTTTTCGCAATCTGCCTCTGGCAATATTAATTGAATGAGGAGTTTGTTGGGTAATAGCAGAAATTTCTTTTGTAGACATATTTAGTTTCAGAAATGCACATAATCTTTGTTCATTTGGTGTCAGTCCGGGAAAAGAGTTGTTCAGATTAGTGTAAAATTTGTTATGAATTTCGAGAAAGCGTATTTCAAATTCTTTCCACGCATCAGGTACAGAATAATCATTCGAAAGCTCATTAATAATTGATTGAATGATAGGTTTGTTTTCTACTTTAAGATTATATTTAGTTTGTTTTAGTTTTTGTACTACTAATTCACTTATTTCATCTTTGCGTACCTGTTGAAGAGCAATGGTTGTAAGTTCTTTATTTTTATACTCAAGTTCCGATTCCATTTGCCTTTTTTGTAAAGCAATATTGTCTTTCTCAAGTTTTTCTCTTTGCAATCTATTCTGTTGCCTTTGAAAAATTAATCCAATAATAACGATGAGCATAACTGAAATAGAAGATACCAGAATGATCAGAAATTTCGACCATTGTTTTTGTAGGGTTGCCTGTTCGGAAGCCTTTATCTGTTGATATTCCATTTCAATGTAAACAATCTTTTTAGATTTTTCAAGATTAAAGAGTTCTTGATTAAGCTCACTATATTTTATATAATATTCATATGCTTTCTCTATATTATTTTGTTTTATATATATATCATGAATATTCAGATAAAAGTTTTTTATCTGTTCATTTGCACCAACTTCTTTTGCTATTTTTAAGGCAATAAAGTGGTACTCTATCCCTTTCTCAAGCGAATCCTGCTGTTCATAATACTTCCCCATGTTGTTATATGAGATTGCCAATCTTTTGCGATCATATATACTGAGAAAGATAGTGATACTTCTCAAAAAATATTCTTTGGCCTTTATATAGCTTCCTTCTTTCATGTATATAATTCCTAAATTGTTCATATATTCTCCCTCATTTTCAAGTGAACCTAACTGTTTGTTCAACTCCAAGCATTTTTCATAATAACATTTAGCCAACATGTTATTGTTCATTATTTCATAAACTATCCCTATGTTATTGTAGGCCATTGCAATCCCCTTGACGCAGTTACGTTGTTGATGAATAGCAAGTGATTTGGAATAATAGTTCAGTGATTTGTTATATTCTTCCTGATATTTATATATGCTTCCCAGACAATTATAAATACGAGCCATTCCGATGGAATCATTCATTTTTTCATAAATGGCTAATCCTTTAAAGCAGTTTTCCACCGACTTTTGGTAAAATCCCAGTTTCTTATTTACATTCCCGATCCTATAAAGTGAGAAAGCCACATCATTTTCATTGTTTTGCCGGCTAAAAATATCATATGCAATCTGATAGTGAACAATTGCCTCATTATAATCCGCAAGTTTGTCCAATATCCGTCCTACAGTCAGATGAAGATCTGCAATAATGTTGTTTTTCTTAAGTTGGGTAGCCATTTGAATAGCTTCATTTCCATAGAATAATGCTTTTGTTTTTTCAACATTATAATAATAATTGATGAGTTTTTCAGCCAAAACTATCTTTTCTGCAGAAATCGGGGTATTATGATATTGTAGCTCAAGAGAATCAATCGTTTCTTGAAGACTGGCTGGCAAGCCCTTTGTAATTATTATGAGAAAGAATACTTTCAAAAAGACAGTTCGCATAGAAATTATCATGATTTGCTCCTTTTCTTGTTAACAAAACGAGATATTTATTCTTACTTGAATGTAGAAGTGGTTAATGAATTTGGAGAAACAAAAATATGTTTTTTTTTCAATATTGCAATTATTATTTTAGAATAGAGAAGAGAGAAGCCCCCAAACCTCTCCCATTTTGTCCATTATACCTGACTTTTAGATTACTGATTAGATATAGGTTAAAAATTAACCATTTAATGAACTGATTAGTTACGAATATTAATTTATAAAATCAAAAAACTCGTCTGGCAGACGAGCAGGGTCAATCAACATTCAGTATTAAAACAATAGATTCCTAATTTATGTTTATTTTTGAAATTAAATAGTTTTAGCATTTAAGCAAATACTAAAAATGAATTTTAAAGAACAACTTTTAGCAGAACTTTCCAGGCAAAATGCAGATTATATGGCATCTGTTATTGACAATGATGAAAAGCTTTTTAAGGAGATTTTTGAATTAGTTTTAACTAATGAACCTAGTATATCTGGCCGCGCTGCATGGGTTGTTGAAATATGTTGGCTTAAATAT
>DAOVYZ010000098.1 GCA_030635365.1 Bacteroidales bacterium | reverse complement strand
TGCTAATATTATAATAAGCGATAGTCAAGGAACAATTACCAATGTAACCGGATATTTTAAATATAAGCTAACAGGGAATTACCCTATTCCAATAACGGTTACATATGTTGTGGATGGGAAAGAAACCTGTTATATCAGAAACCCTGAAATACATGAAATTTCTGTTAACCCGGAAGAAGCTATAATTTCTGAAGCTGTTATTACAGCAGATTTTATTTACACCCTTCTTGCAAAAGCCTATAATAATATTGCCCATAATTACCCTGATAAAGATTCTCGTTACAAGGGTTTCTTTCGCCAAACTGTCTCAAAAAACGATAGTATTCTTTATATGGGAGAAACGTTTATGGATTCGTATAAAAGTTCGTACCATAATAAATGTAAAGATAACCAGATTGAAATTTTAAAATTCAGAAAATTCTGCGGGCAAAATAAATATGCAGAGAATTTTAAATTGTATGGAGGGCCTTTCCTTATTTACGGTGGTGATGTAGTAAAATTACGAATCGAAATTATTAACCCCAGTTACTACAATGATTATAATTATAAATACAAGCAATTGGTTATGTTTAATAATGAAAAGCATTATGAACTGGAATTTGAAAATAAAACGAAAACCCTTTCAGGTAAAATGTTAATAAATAAAAAAGATTATGCATATGCCTATTTTGAATATGAAAACAATGATACAACCACAAAGCACGGCTACCTAAAGGGCCCATCCCGATTTCAAATTACTTACAATAAGGCTGAAAGTAAATATTGCCTTAAAAGCTATTTCTATAATTTACTCTTTACAAATAAAACCAATCAAGAAAAACTTATATGTGAGGCATATTATACAAATACTAACATTGATATGAAAAATGCCAGCCCTATTGATTACAATAAAACTATGTCGTATACCGACATTTTTATGGATAAAATGGTTGATTCCAGTATAAATTTCTGGAAAAATTATAATATAATTGAGAATGATTCCCGTATCAATAATTTTATAAACCAGCAAAAAGAACAATTAGGTTCAACCGGCAAAAAGAGTATATTATCTAAACTAAAAAACGTACAATTTAGTTTTGGAATTGGGAAACGCCAGCTAAATAATAAACTGTATCCAAACTCCATTCAAACAATAAATACAAATAGCGAAATAATTTATACTGATATTAAGCCTGCAAATAAATCGGTTTTGTTTGGCTACTTTTCAGTAGGATATTCATTAACAAAAAAGTCTTCGATTAATTTTACATATTCAAAAAATAGATTTGACGACTTTACTTACAAAAGACACAGCCTGGCATATGAGTTCAAATACAGGATAAAAAACTATGGGAATCCTATTTTTTTAAATTCAAATATTGGATTGTCTAATTCCTGGCATAAAACAAGTGTTAACCCCGATGAGGCAAATATATTACCAACGGAAGATTTAATCTTTTCGGTTATTAAGAGTAGTGATGTAAATGTAGAAACAGGTTTTACTATTTTTATAAGTAAATATATTACTGCATCTTTAAACTTTCAGCTAGCATGTATTATTGATTATCATACTTCTTTTGAATATACGCCCGGATTAGTTGGCAGTCAATATAAACCATACAATACCCATGATATTGAATTTAAAGACAAGTTGAATAGCACAATAACTCTGGGGTTTTACTATTATATCAGTGGCTTCTAAGTCAGGCTAATATTCAACCAATCACTCTTAGCAATCTGATAAATAAAAACATCCAGATCATAATACTTAATCTGTCGCCCTCGTGTCATTCCATTCTTTTCAGCTACTTTTTGTGATGCAATATTTCTAATATCAATAACTGATATAATATGATCTAATTTTTCATGCTCAAAACCAAAATTGCGAAAAAACCTTGCAGCTTCTGTAGCATATCCATTTCCCCAGAATTCAGGTAAGATGTGATAACCAATCTCAATCTCTTGTTTGTCCTCAACTGTTTGAGTTAATAAACCACACTGCCCAATAAATTCACCTGTGCCATTATTAACCAAAGCATGATGTCCATAACGATTTTCTTCATATCGCTTCAGTTGCCACTCAATCCACTCTTTTGCATTATCTTCGGGAGTTTTATCCAATTCAATACCAAGATAAGGTAATGATGGATTATCAATAAAAAAATTTGTCCAAATAGAAATATCAGACTCTTCTAATTGTCTTATTAATAACCGTTCTGTACTTTTCCCATGAGCATACATTTTCTTTATCTTTTGAAGTTAATTGTCACAAGATAAATAAAAATATAATACATCTCTGGTGCAACATCAATTTTGATATCAAGAAATTATGCTGTTTGCTCTTTGTACTTAACCTGCATTTCAATTACAGCCTTATGAAAATCCGGGAATCGTGTCCATAAATCTTTATCACACGATTTAAGTTGGCCACATTCAATACAAGCATCATAACCTTTATCTTTTGCACATGCTCTAACTGTACAATTACTGACAACAACTCCCTGTTTTTTCTCAAAATCCTTACATTTCCAACAAACAGCAGTTTCAGGATCAAATTCTATTTCATATTTTTCCTTAATTTTCCATATCCCAAATGCTTCCTTCTTCTTTTCTATATCATTCTCAAGTGTTGCAATATGAAACTTACAATCTGCAGGACAAGAGTATCCACAGAAATTCAATTTCTTAGGATCAATCTTTTCATCATCAAATAGTCTACCAAAACCTCCAGCAGTTACTAATTTAGAACTCATCATTAATGCACAACATGCCATTCCGGCTTGTGCACCTCTCTTTATAAATTTTCTTCTGTTAATTTTTGATTTCATCATACAAGGTTTAATTATTTTTAAGTGTGACTTTAATAAATGATCAAGTTACACTTTTTTACCCTTGCATTCAACCTAAAAATATTATTGAATATTGTAACTTAGATTGATTCCATATAACAACAGTTTGTTACTTTTTTATAATACTTTATAATTAAAAGCTTTGCCAAAGTTTACCCGGTTTAATTATGTAGCTATTAATGAATCTGTTATATTTTATTGTATTTCAACTTTGGCAAAGTTTAACGAACAATTAGTATAAAGAAAATCAAAAAAATCCCAATCATCTTGTAACGCCGGTTAATAATTCTACATATCAGTTTAAATCAAATTAAAAACATAAATCATGAAAAGAATATTAATTGTTACGTTACCACTGTTATGTGTAATCCTATTAACAAATTGCAAACCAACCCAATTCACCGTCAATTCAGTACCTGAAAGTACTCTGATAATT
The DNA here is from genome assembly GCA_030635365.1 of Bacteroidales bacterium. Taxonomy (GTDB): domain Bacteria; phylum Bacteroidota; class Bacteroidia; order Bacteroidales; family UBA12077; genus UBA12077. The sequence continues at coordinate 6,088 of DAOVYZ010000098.1, read as the reverse complement.
AGTCATGGTGGTGCAAATATTGATAATTCATATCTTTCCACAATTAGAGGAGAAGCACCTAATCAATTCAAAAATGCATTTTTTGGAAAAAAGGATACTCTCTATGTAACTGCCGAAAAAAGAGGGTATGAAAAACAAACAGTTAAACTTACAAAAACTTCAGCACCCAATATATCTTTTAATCTAAAAAAAATTGAAGGTGTTAGCGAAGAGCTAACGTACTACGATGATTCTACTGTAAACAAGTTTTTAATTATTCCTATTGGTATTGAGATTACAATTCACTCCGGAATTGGAAATCTTGATAAATACACATTCTCGCCTGAAAGATCCGACATTGTTAGTAAAGATTTTTTCAAAGCATTAGAATCTGAATCAAAGAATAATAGAATTGAGTTTTATAAAGATTGGAAGAATATAAATGAAAATAATTTATTGATAACCGAATTGAAAGATTATTTATTAAAACTAAATATTGCGCGTTTACCATATTATGGATATCCTCCAAAAATAGAAGACTGCATAACATCATCGCCTCAACTCAAAGAAATAATTGAACAATTGAAAGAAGAACCAAATAGTTATTTAGTATTTATTTGGGGCAAATGTATTTCGGAAACCACAGGGAGAATAATAGGAAATGTTGCTGTATCAGGAGCTTCAGCAGCAATGTATGGAGCAAGTATGGCAGCAGGAAAATCAACCTATTTATATAACCCGGCTGCTTTTATGATGGATTCTGGAACCAGACTAGCGTATTTTATTGTTGATCCGGATAACCTAGAAGTAGTGAAGATAAAATCGTTCACTTATGGTTATGATATTAACAAAGAAAAACAATTACCAAAACTTATTGAGAAAACATCTAATTATCCAGATATTGAATGATATAAATTATTTTATTGTTTTCAACCAAAATTGAATTTAAAACTAATCACAAAAAATAAATCACTATGATAGCTGTTGTAACTGAACGATATACTGTATGTCCATTTTGTGAAAAAAAAGTATGGCGAGGCATACGTCGATTTGGCCCTCCAACTAAAACCTGTAAAAAGTGTGGAAATATATATAATACACACCTGAAAGATTGGAATACAATGTCTGCAGGGCATAAAATGTGGTATATATTTCTAGAATGGCTTTTCCCATCTTATTATCGTGGATTTGGATTTCCCGAAATTTTCCTGATTTATTTCTTTCATATTTTTATGGTAGCTATTCCCTCTATGCCTGTTTCGATGATAGTACTCTCTATCACGGGTAAAGATCAGAGTGCGATTATTGGTGGATTAATATTTCTTCTTTTCCCTCTATTTCATTTCATATGGTTACGTAAAATGATTAAGGAATGTACTGCACACGCAAAACATACTTCCAATTAGTAAAAATCCAACATAAATAAAAGAGGTTTTCTTAAACTATTATTAAGATAGCCTCTTTTGTTTTATATCTTTAAATTAATTTTAAATTAACTTCGGCAATATCAAAAACTAATACATTACTGTCTGATATTGTGTGTATTAAAATTATATTCCTTTCTGTTTAAAATATTACTTATTTTACACCCTGCCAGTACATGAATAATTTTATTATGTTTGTGGTTTAACCCCGTAAAAATTAAACTATGCCAAGTTTCGTAATAAACGAAAAGTGTGATGGGTGTAAGGCACAAGATAAAACAGCCTGCCAGTATATTTGCCCAAACGATTTGATGGTTTTAGACAAAGAAAAAAATAAGGCCTATAATCAAGCTGTTGACATGTGCTGGGAATGCTATAGTTGTGTTAAAATATGTCCTACACAAGCTATTGAGGTGCGCGGATATGCAGATTTTATGCCCTTGGGAGCAGTAGTGCAACCTCTGCGTAGTACTGATTCAATTATGTGGTCAGTAAAATTCCGTAATAAAAAGATTAAACGATTCAAATTTCCTATAAGAACTACTCCCGAAGGAAGTATTGATCCTGATGCCGGAATGGAAACCGGAACAGACGATTTAAAAAGTCCGGTACTTAGAACAGAACCTGAATCATTGGGCATTGATGTACCTGTTAAAGTAATTGAGAACTCTTAAAATTTCAAAAAACATTTAAATTTCTAGAATCAAGTATCAAGATAATAGATATAAGACTAATCTAGAACTAAATTAAACATTGAACTTGTAACTTTGAACTATAACATGGAAAATTTCGAAACAGTAATAATAGAAACTGATTTATTAATACTAGGTGGTGGTATGGCAGCTTGTGGTGCTGCTTTTGAAGCTGCTCACTGGGCTAAAAAACATAACAAGAAAGTAACAGTTGTTGATAAAGCATCAATGGAGCGTAGTGGTGCTGTTGCAATGGGACTTTCTGCAATAAACCTATACATGGGTTTAAAAAACGGTAAAAATACTATTGATGATTATGTTAACTATGTTAAAAATGATTTGATGGGTATTGCCCGTGATGATTTAGTTGCTAATATTGCCCGCCACGTTGACTCTTCAGTACACCTATTCGAAAAATGGGGCTTACCAATCTGGAAAGATGAAGAAGGAAATTATGTGAATGAAGGACGTTGGCAAATTATGATTCATGGAGAATCGTACAAAAATATAGTTTCTGAAGCTGCAAAGAATGCATTAAAAGAACTTGGTGATAATGGTGAATATTACGAACGTATTTTCATTACTGAACCTATAATGGATGGTGGCCGTTGTGTTGGTGCTGCCGGATTTAGTGTTCGTGAAAACAAATTCTATATTTTTAAAGCTAAATCGGTACTTGATGTTATGGGTGGTGCTGTTCATATTTTCCGTCCACGTTCTGTAGGCGAAGGGCTGGGACGTTCTTGGTATCCTCCGTTTAATTCTGGTGCAAGTGCTTATTTCACATTAAAAGCTGGTGCTGAAATGACCTGCCAGGAAGTACGTTTTGTACCTGTACGTTTTAAAGACTCCTATGGCCCTGTTGGTGCTTGGTTCTTACTATTTAAATCGAAAGCAACCAATGCTAAGGGTGAAGATTATATGGAAACCCGCAAAGCAGAATTAGAAAATTGGGCTCCGTATGGAACAACAAAACCTACTCCTACCAACCTAAGAAATTACTTAATGCTTCAAGAACTTGAAGAAGGTAATGGACCAATTTACATGAAAACCGATGAAGCTATTAAAGAATTAATGGCTGATATTAAAGATGAAAAGCAAGCTAAGAGAAAGATGAAAGAGCTTGAATCTGAAGCTTGGGAAGACTTTTTAGATATGACTGTTAGTCAGGCTTTAAATTGGGCTTCACACAATATTTCTCCTGAAGAAAGTCCATCAGAAATTTCTGCATGCGAACCTTATTTTATTAGTTCACACTCTGGAGCTTCAGGTGCATGGGTTAGTGGCCCTAAAGACTTATCTCCATCCGATGATTATCACTGGGGTTATGATAATATGACAACAGTAAAAGGTTTATTTGCAGCAGGAGATGCTTCAGGAGCATCGTCGCATAAATTCTCTTCGGGTTCGTTCACAGAAGGAAGAATTGCTGCAAAAGCTGCTTTAGCATTTATTATTGATAATCCTGACTCAGCAACTTTTGATGATGAAAAGATTGACGAAATAAAAGCAAAAATATTACAACCTCTTTCTGTTTTTAATGAACATAAAGATTATACTAATGATGAAGATGTGAATCCAAATTTCATTAAGCCTAAAATGTTTATGTTCCGTTTACAGAAAATTATGGACGAATATGCCGGTGGTGCAACTGTAAACTTTAAAACCTCTAAAGCATTATTGGAAAAAGGCCTTGAGTTTTTAGAGTTTATGAAAGAAGACGCTGAAAAATTAGCTGCTAAAGATTTGAATGAACTAATGCGTTGTTGGGAAAACATCCATAGATTATGGCAAGCTGAATCGCATATAAGAACCATGCTGTTCCGTGACGAAACCCGTTGGCCAGGATATTATTTCCGTACTGATCATCCTAAAATGAAAGAAGAATGGAAAGCATTTGCAAACTGTAAATGGAATCCTGAAACTGGCGAATGGGAAATGATCAAGAGAGACATTAAAGAATTAACCTAAAAATAGTTTCAAGTTCCATGTTTCAGGTTTCAAGTTCCTGAATTTGAAACTTTGCTTAAATGGATAAAACAAATGCCACAGATTCACAGATTTATTTAAAAATAATAAAAAGTACGCAGATTTATAGTCAAATGAATTATCCGTTGCAAGAAGAGTCTTATCAAGTAATTGGAATATGTATGGAAGTTCATCGAATTTTGGGAAGAGGCTTGTTGGAGATTGTTTATAAAGATGCTATTGAATATGAGTTTAAAAAGAAATCAATTCCTTATGAACGTGAAAAGAAATATGAGGTAGAGTATAAAGATATAATTTTACCACATCATTTTTTTTTGCTGATTTTGTTGTGTTTGACAATATAATATTAGAAGTGAAAGCTCAAAAAGGAATTGTTGACGAACATTATCGTTGGGTTATAAATTATCTTGCTATATCTCAATGTGATTTAGGTTTACTTGTAAACTTTGGTGAAAACTCATTAGTTACAAAAAGAGTGATATTATAACTTGTTATAATATAAATAATCTGTGAATTATGTTAGTATTAATTATATGTAATTTATTGAAAAATTTTAATCTGTGAATCTGTGGCAATAATATTAATATATATATAAATGAAACCAGTACTTGTAATAGGAGGTGGAATTAGTGGTATAACAACTGCTGTTGAAATTGCTGAAGTGGGAAAAGAGGTTATTCTTATCGAAAAAAATCCTTACCTGGGTGGTAATGTGGTTAAGTTTAACAACTACTTTCCAAAGTTATGCCCTCCCACTTGTGGATTGGAAATTAACTTTCGAAGGATAAAACAGAATCCCAGAATTAAATATTACACCTCAACCGAAGTACAAGAGATTTCAGGAGAAAAAGGTGATTTTAAGGTTAAACTTATAACAAATCCGCAGTACGTAAAAAACAATTGTACAGCCTGTGGAAAATGTACCGAGGTTTGCCCTGAAGAAAGGCCTGATGAGTTCAATTATGGATTCACCAAAACAAAAGCTATTTATTTACCACATGAGATGGCTTTTCCTTTTAAATTCAATATTGACGAAAAATATTGTAAGAAAGAATCCTGCAATAAGTGTGTTGATATTTGTGAGTATAATGCTATTAATTTAGCAGCAAAGGAAGAAGTTTTGGAGTTAAATGTTAGCTCAATAGTTATTGGTACAGGATGGAGTAATTACGATGCATCCAAAATTGAGAATCTGAATTACTCACATTCTAAAAATATAATTACCAATGTTGAGTTCGAAAGATTTATAGCAAGCAATGGGATTGGTAAAAATAAGATTCTTCGGCCTTCGGATAATTCAGAACCAAAAAAAATAGCTTTTGTGCAATGTGCCGGATCACGTGATGAAAATCATCTACCTTACTGCTCAGCTGTTTGTTGTTCTGCATCTTTAAAACATGCTTTAACCATTCATGAATTATATCCAAAAGCTGAGGTGAAGATTTTTTATATTGATATGCGTGTTTCGGGCCGTAACGAGGATTTTCTGGCAAAGGTACAAGAAAATAAAAATATCGAATTGCTTAAAGGTAAGGTAGGCAAAATATCCGAGAAGGAAAATGGAAACCTTATTTTGGAAGCTGAAGATATTCTTTCGGGTAAGAAAATAAAATATGAAGCTGAAATGGCTGTTTTAGCTACTGGAATTGTTCCAACTGAACTAAATTTAAATCTGAATACAGATCAAAATAATTTTTTTACAGATATGCAAATCGATGGTATTTATCCTGTTGCTTGCAGCCATAAACCAATGGATGTATCAGCATCAGTAAAAGATGCTACAGCAGCAGCATTAAAAGCAATACAACATTAGTTTCAAGTTCCAAGTTTCAAGTTCCAAGTTGGTCACGACAGGGCCTTGTGCAGTTGCGCACTGCGCTGGAGGTATCCAGGGGAGCTCCCGCCAGCCCGGTAGCCCGAATCAAGTTGCTGATGGAGCTTCTGCACGAGCAATCGGCCCACGACGCGAGACTGGTTCGACAGAGCTTTGCCAGGCGCCTGTGC
>DAOVYZ010000211.1 GCA_030635365.1 Bacteroidales bacterium | reverse complement strand
TTAATTCGAAAGTATTATTTTATCCCCTCATGTCCAAATCCTTGTTGTTGTGATTTATAAATCAGGAGTTGTTTTAATGGCTATATGAATCACATTACCAGAGGAATATATTGTTAAATGTTTTCATTAAAAATTGAAATATGAACTGGATTTATTTTAGTTTATGCAATTGTTTCATAAAATAAGAAGGATAAATACCTGTTCTTTTATGGAATATTAATGAAAAAGACCGGGCTGTTTTAAAACCAACTTCTTCTGCTATGGCCTTAATGGTGAAGGCTTGGAGTTTTTCATCAGTTTTTAATTTTTCAATGGCAAATTCCACCCTTAAATTATTAATATACTTAAATCTAAATTTTCTGAATAATACTTTTATTTTAGAGAAAACCTCCGATGTTTTAAAAACATCGGAGGTTTAGCATTATACCTGTTTGTTATTTTTTATGTTTGTTTACTTTCTATAAAATAGTCCTATTAATAGGGGGAGGGCTGTACAGTAACATTCACATAAATAAAATGGAGCGAAACAACTGCAATAACAAAAGTTAGAATTACCGTTATATAAATAAGCTGGCTTTTTGTTGAGTTTTTTGCCAAGTGGTATTCTACGGTGCTTTCGATTATTTCTGTGGGGTATAATTTATTATTCATGCGAATAAGTTAAATATTCGTAAAATTCTTCATTGTCATCCAAACCTGTTTCTATGCTAATTATTTCCATAGATTGTTTTTGTGCCAAATTCCCCTGCATATAAATTTCCGAACTCATTGAGGCTATTATCTCATCCTGTTCTATATCTAATTTTACCAATTGTTTGCCTTGTTCAATTTTCATAAATTCGGGATAAACTGTTTTTTCAATGCCGGATATTTTTGCAAAAACAGCATCCATTGAAAATTTAACAGCATCATTATTTGTATTAAAAGCTTTTATCCCTCTGGTTTTATAAGCTTTAATATCCTGGGATTCTTTGATTATTTCTGTTTTTAATTCACCAAGCATAGTTTTTACCTTATTAATTTGCTCAACCTGCGATGAAATATCAATTGCTTTAAGGCTTTTATTTTCAGTATTTACAGAAAATAAAGGATTGCCCGGTATAAAGATTAATTTTTGCCCGTTTATTTCTGTAACAATAAAATTATTGCTTATATATTGGGTTTGTATTAATTCTTTGTCTTTTACAGTTACTTTAGTTTTTATTTTATACATATTGTTATTTTTTATATTTATATTTTGGTTAATTAAATCCTAAGTTAAATCCAAAACTTATTATAATAGGATTCATGTCTATAGTATTTAAAATTAATTGATTGCCATTATAATTAACAGTACCGTTAATTATACCTTCCTTATATGTTTTCTTGAATAATCCAGATTCTTCTTTAAATTTCAACATGTAATTTTCTGCTAAATTGAAACTATATGAACAGGACAAATAAACTTCCAAAAGCCTTGTCATCTGATAGGAAAGACTTACATTAGGCATTATACCCCAACTTTCTCTTAAAATTTGTGTAATAAGTTTTGACTTGGCAATTTGTTCATTATTATACTCTATATTACTTAATGATTGATTGAAGATAATACCATACGAATCTTTGTATCCAGATAAATCTATTTTAAAAAATAATGGTTTCCCTATAGGTTTTATATTTTTTAAGTATTCTATACCAAATCCATCGGATTTAAAATCAATAATGTTATTAAAACATTTTGATTTTGTGTATCTGATATTAAAGTTCTTATTCAATTTATACCCAATAGAAAGTTCAAACCCAATAAGAAAATTCTTATCGCTTATTTTTTGAGATAATGTACTATTATCAAAACTAACTTCATATATTCCTTCAGGAATATTATTTTGAAGAACAATTAATCCATAATTGTAGTTAAGATGTTTTAAAAAATTAAATACTTTATCTTTATTTTTATATTCTATTTTTTTTTCATAAACATCTTTTGCCTGCTCAATAGAAAATAATAAATCGTTGTTTGTTTTTATAATATTATAATCTTTCCAGTTTGTTTCCTCGTAAGGTGTTGCTTTATCGAGAAAAATATCATGATAAGCCATTTGTTTTTCATAAGGTATTGGTTTTACTGAATCAATTTCAATATTTGTTGTTAAAAACTCATTTCTAAGCTGTAAATTGCTATTATATTTTATATTAAATACTTTTCCCTCTACTCTGCAATATTTTAAATACCATTTATTATTTAAATAATAATATGTTGCTAACCCGTTAGCTTCAACTAACTTAAATGGTATAAAATTTAACGAATTAAATTTTATAATTTCTCTATGTGTATATTTAAATTGAGCCATAACATAGGCTAAACTTTCTTTATCAAGATAGAATTTCCCTTCATATGATCCTTTTAAAGTATCATTTTTTGTATCAAAGGATATTTCATAAACAGTTCTACCATCTATTCTAGTAATATTGCTTAAGTTGTATGAATACTCATCAAAATGTTTTGGATTTATAAATTCTGTCCGATGAAGTACAATATCTTGGGTTAATGACATAAATGCACCACCGGAGAACCTAATGTTTTTATTTATTTCATCTGATAAAGGAAAAACTTTTTTTCTTGATTGTATTATCTCAATTTGCCCGGGATCATTTTTGTATTTATATGAATTCTTAAAAACATTTAAAATAGCTTCAGAAAAATATAAATACTCATTTTGATTATCCAGCAAGGTCTCTCTATAAAACCCTTCCGTTTTTGTCGGGTATTGTGGATAATTCTGTTCAATTGCTCTATAAGCTTTTCTTAAAAAGCCCAACAAAGTGCTATCAGGCATAATAACAACCTCATTCAAAACAATTCTATCTTTTGATAATCGAATAACATTGTCTTTCCCAAACAAACTCTTCATAGGGATTTTCTTTGTTTTATAACCTACAAATGAAAAACACAGATTATTATAAACCCTTCCCGGTATAGATATTCTAAAATCACCATCATTATTTGTAACAGTCCCAATGCTTGTATTTTCAATATAAACATTACAAAAAGGAACTGGAGTATTGTCGTTGCTATCAATAACTTTACCTGTATAAACAACTTTGTTTTGCCCTAAACTATTTAAAGCAACAGCTATAAATAAGAGAATTATTAATCTCGATTTCTTAATGTTCATAAAAGATATTATCAATTCGCTGAATTTTTTACATAAAAATTTTCACTTCAATTTTTATTTTTTTCACTTCGTAATTCATTATTCCTTGTTCGATATTTGTCCATTCATAAATATGGTTTACACGATATTCAGTTTTTATGTTTAATTGTTAATAATTCCATTTTATTAATTATAATATTTTCAATATAACAAAAGCCAGAATTACCGTTATATAAATAACCTGGCTTTTGGTTGAGTTTTTTGCCAAATGATATTCGACCGTGCTTTCGATTACTTTCGATGGGTATATGTGCCTACTCATAGGAATATGTAAAATATTCGTAGAACTCTACATTATCTTCCAAGTTAGTTTCTATTTCGATAATTTCCATAGATTGCTTTTGTACCAGATTTCCTTGTAAGTATATTTCAGAGTTCATTTCTGCAATGATTTCACATTGTGCTAAACCTAAATTAACTAGTTGTCTGTTTTGCTCAAATCTCATAAAATCAGGATAAACAGTTTTTTCAATACCGTCTACTTGTATTATGGAAGCATTCATTATTAATGATAGATCCTCACTTTTATTGTATGCTTTTATTAATTTGGCAGTATAGTTTAAAATCTTTTTATTCCCATTCAGTTTTTCAGTCTTTAAATCTTTCAACATTGATCTCATTGTATTAATCTGTTCCAGTTGATGAGTAACATCTATTACTTTTAATATTTTATTCGTAGTATCAACAGAGTATATTGTGTTATCCTGCATAAAAATCATTTTTTTTCCTTTAATCTCAATTATAATAAAATCATCAGATATGTATTGAGATTGCATATACTCTTTTTCCATAACTGATATTTTACAGTCAATTCTAAACATATTACATAATTTTATAATTTGCTAACTAGATTAAAATACGTTTTTTATAACTAAAAAAATTAAATTAATTAGTCCATGCGTAATGAAACAATAGATAAATCCATGCTTATAATTAATTCTCAAATAACCTAGCAATAAGCCCATGAATATTTGGTTAATAACCAATAAAGGTGATATTAAGAATTGTTTAAAATTTAGCTCATTAAATCCTGACAAATGAACCAACCCAAAAGTTATAGAAAAAATATAAAAATGAATTTTATAATAATGTACAAATGAATTTTGTATTTTATTAATAATATTCCCCTGAATTATTTTAAAAAAAGGAAATGATGCAATAAGAAACCCGACACTTAAACTTAAGTATATATTAAAATATTTATTTAATAATAAGAATACAAACGTTCCAATTGAAATAAATATATTTTTTATTGAGAATCTTAAAGGTAATCGAAATATTAATTCTTCATAAAATGGAACTAATACTAATATCTTAAAAGTTAGTGGGTGATTTAATATTTTATGGTCAGTCACTAAATTTAATAATTTTAGTGGAAGAAAAATAAGAACAGTAGTACAGATTATAAATATCAAATATATAGTAACTGATTTCCCAATTAAAGTCATCGAACTAAAAAGATTTGCAGATATAGGATTATGTATATAAGCCGGTTGCTTTAAATAGCAAATAAGTTTTTTTATCATTTTAATATGTTTAAAATGTTAACACACTGGTTTCATAAAACTAGTGTGTTAACATAATCATAATTAAAGAAAGAGAGCTATTATTCCACAAATTATTGCTGCTTTTCGTAAACCTATACCAACTTGTCTTCCCATTTCATATGAATAGTCACTTCCTCCATTGATTTCTACTAGTTCATTTTTACTGAGTTCTTTCATAATTTTTATTTAAATTAACAAATACTAAAATAACATTCCGTCAAATATTCCGTGATAAAAATCAACACAATCAGCACAGTAACGCCCGACGGATATGCCAATCTCATATAATCCTCCACCAGAAATTTCTCTAATTTCAGATACATTTAATTCAACTAAATCTGTTTTCATTTTTTTAAATTTTAATTGTTATTACCTTTTTCTTTCATTCCAACCTTCTTTGAATCCAGTACAAAAAATTGCTAAACCCAATACAAACCTTGCAGCCATATAAGGGGTGGTTCCTCCATCTGTTTTCTTCATTTCATTGCTATCCAGAGCAACTACTCCATAATTTTCTAAAATTTTCATAAATTTGTAATTTTAATTTACAGCAATCAATACCTTTGCTGTTTTAAGGTTCCATATCTTAGGACATATGGATATCCTTCGAGAGTATTCATTCCGGAATGAATACTCTCTTTTTCGCGAAAATTTAATTCGAAAGTATTATTTTATCATTACTCGTCCAAATCTTTTATGTTGCAATTCATGAATCACAGGTAGTTTTTATCTTTTTATTTTTCACAATATCAGGGCAGTATGTTATTGGGGTTATACTAGTATACAAAAATTGTAAAATAAACAGGTTTTATTTTCTCCCTGAGACTGTTTTATTTAAAAGAGAAGTTTATTTTATTATTTTTTTGAATTCTTTTTTTAATATTGTTCTATAGCTAATAAAAAATAAAACATACTATAATGTTTAAAATAATAATTCCAGTCCATCCTGCATTTAAAATTGTTACCAAGGGGTTTAACTCTCTTTCTAAATTTGGAGTTGCTAAAATAGTACTTATAACATCTAATAATCTAGCAAATATAGTAATTAGGGCTAAAAAATATACTTTTTTCATTTGGCTTATAATTTATTGAATTTGATTTGAAACTTCATTTAACTTTTGTTGTCTTTGAAATGAAAAACAATTACTATTTTTATCTACATATGAAATAAGCTTATAAGTTTTTTCTATTTGAGTTTGTTTATCTTTTTTATTTTTAATCATAAAACTTTCTTCGTACATAATATTGGCAATTGATTCCAGTATTTCTAAATTTTGTATTTCTTTTTTATTTAAATAATTAATTATTTCATCGGTACTATTTGATATTAATTCATTCTTATTTAAGCCAATCATTTCATAACATTTATCAATAATCTCAATTTTCCGATCAGGGCTTCCTTCTTGACGCATTGAAATAAGTTCAGATATCACTTTTCCTAATTCCTCAATTTGTTTTAATAAATAATCTTGTTGTATCATAATTTTTATATTTATTTGCCAGTAAAAGAGGTTGTCCAAAAAGTTAAAAAAAATAAAGAATTGTAGTTTTTTCTACTTTGCGAAACTTTGGGTCTTCTTTGTGAAACTCTGTGTAACAACATTTTGTCATTATACCACAAAGTAGCGCAAAGGAAACGCAAAGG
>DAOVYZ010000428.1 GCA_030635365.1 Bacteroidales bacterium | reverse complement strand
CTGCAGAATTTTGCTTATCGTGCTCCATTTGATATTGGCGTTTATATTTTAGCGTTTAGTATGGTATTGTTTATTGCATTGCTTTCAGTTGCAATAGTGGTTTTTAAAACAGCAAAAACAAATCCAGCTGAGTGTTTACGTTATGAGTAAAATATAAAGCGAGATAAAAAATTTCATAAAAACCCATTTGATACTAAAACTTGTTGTAATTTTAGTTTTAAATATAAAACTAAAATTATGAAAAAAATCACACTTGCATTATTATTCTTGTTCTATATGGTAATAGTATATGCGCAGGATTGTACTTTTTATTACCCACAAAAACAAGGAGCTCAATTAGAATATAAAAATTATGATTCAAAAGACAAGCTCTCAGGGAGTAGTATTCAGCTAATTAAAGAATATAAAGAAACAGGCAATAAGCTGGAAGCTGTAATTGAAGCACAGACTTTTGATAAAAAAGGTAAAGATTTAGGGAAAAAAGAGTTTAAGGTAAAATGTGAAGGTGGCGTGTATTCTGTTGATATGAAGAGCTTTATGGATTCGCAGACTATGGAGGCGTATAAAGAGATGGATGTTGAAATAAATGGGAATAATCTTGAAATTCCAGCCAAATTAAATGTAGGAGATAATCTTGCAGATGGTAAATTGGAAATGACTATTTCCAGCGAGGGAGTGAAAATAATGGGAATGACAACAAATATTACACAAAGAAAGGTGGAAACCAAAGAAGAAATCGCTACTGAAGCAGGAACATTTAATTGTTATAAAATTACATACACCATGACAGTTAAAACAATGTTTAGTGTTAGAATGGAAGCTGCAGAATGGATTGCCGAAGGAGTTGGAATGGTTAAAAGTGAAACATATTCTAACGGAAAAACAATGGGTTATACCCTGTTAGCAGGTTTGAAGAAATAAAAAATATAAGTTTAGAATATAAGGTAAAACAAAGAGGTTTCCAGATCGGAAGCCTCTTTGTTTTTGTAGCCCCACCAGGACTCGAACCTGGATCTACAGTTTAGGAAACTGCTATTCTATCCCTTGAACTATGGGGCCATTGTTATTATGTAAAGCAGCTAAAATAACTACTATTCCTTGTCTGCCTTTAGGGCAAGTATGATACATTTGAATTTTCAAATTGTGCCACAAAAATATAGAATTTAATTACATATCCAAAATTCATATTTAAGGCTTTTTAACAATAAATTACCATAATTTTTAGTTTTCTCTTGTAACTTTATGCTGATTAAAACGTCTGGTGTTTAGTTTAATATTTTAATAAAAAAATTATGAGATTCTTAAGCTTACTTTTTTCGGTATTTATTATAAGTATAAATGTAAATTCACAATGCATTGAAGGAACAATAAAAAGCACTTCGGGCAAGCCGGTTGCTTATGCAACTATTTATGCCCCGGCTGTATCTAAGGGTACTACATCAAACATTGAAGGCAAATATAAAATTGATTTATCCAAGGGCGAACACAAATTAGTAATCAGGTATTTAGGTTTTAAAACTAAAGAAATAGATGTGATTTGTGGAAATGAAGTTCAAAATGTGGATATTATTCTGGAAGAACAAGCTTATAAGATACCAGAAGTTAGAATTCTTGCAAGTGGTGAGGACCCGGCATATTCAATTATGCGCAAAGCAATTGCGATGAGTTATTATTATTTAAACCAGGTAGAAGAATACAATTGTCGTGTGTACGTGAAAGGATCAGGGAAAGTCAAAAAAATACCAAAATTATTTAAGAAAAAATTAAAAAAAGAAGGAATTGAAGAGGGGAAACCAATTATTATAGAAAATATTACCGACCTGCATTTTCAGTTACCCGATATCTTAGATGAAAATACAATATCTATGAGAAGTACCATGGATATGAATGATATATCCCCTATGGGATATATAACAATGTCGTTATATAACGATATTGATGGTATAGTTTCACCTTTGTGCAAAGATGCTTTTTCGTATTATAAATTTCAGCTGGCTTCATCTTTTTATGACCAGGATTATTTAGTGCACAGGATAAAAATAATTCCCCGTAGAGAAGGTTATGACTTATATTCGGGGCATATTAATATTGTAGAAGGATTTTGGCATTTACACAGCACAGAATTGCATGTTGAACAAAAAATGTTTACAATAGATATTAATCAGGTATATACTCCTGTTGGAAATGATGTTTGGATGCCAGTGAGCCATGATTTTGATATAGATGCACAGTTTGTTGGCTTTAAAATTGAATTTAAATACATAGCATCCGTTTCAGGTTATAAAGTTAACCTAAACTCAAAACTAGATCATACAGCTTATAGAACTTTGTTGGTAGATTCAAAAGAATATGTTAATGAAGTAAACGATGTCATACAAGAACAAAAGGATGCAATCAAAGCCTAGGTTCAAAAAGAAGATTTGTCAAAAAAGGAATCTAGGAAATTAAGAAAACTTGTAAAAGAAGAGGTAAAAAAATCAATTCCTGAAAAGAAACTGGAACTTACCGATAATAGTTCAGTGGAAGATAGTGCAACTATGAGGTCAGTAGAGTATTGGGACTCTATACGCCCAATTGCTTTATCGATAGATGAGATAGAAAGTTATAAAGACAAAGATTCTATTCAATTAAGAATGGAAACAGATAGTACGTTTAAAGATTCTGTAGAAAGAGAAGATTCTCGTTTTAAATGGGGAAAAGTATTCATGGGGGGCACATTTGATTATGATAACGGGCATTCTTTTAGTACAGGAGGTATAGTTGATCTTGGGTCTGCTAACTACAATACAGTTGATGGATTAAAATATGGCTTACAGTTTAATTATACATTTAGAAATGATAGTGGGAAATACTTTAGAGTAAGGCAGAAAGCCCAATATGCATTTGTGCGGGAACGAATGATGAGTGATATTTCCATATATTATCGATATAATGGAATAAAGCGGGCATATGTAAGGTTAAGTGGGGGAAGAAAAACATCTGATTTTGACTCAGAAACAGGGATGCCTGAAAATTTGAATATGATAACTACGCTGTTTTTAAAAGAAAATTACTTGAAACTTTATCAAAAAGATTATGTGCGCTTAGGGCATCGTTTTGAAATTATTAATGGGCTGGAATTGCATACAGGATTTGAGTATGCGCAAAGGGAAGAACTAAATAATCATTCCGATTTTTATTTTTATGATCCATTTAAAAAGGATTTTACTTCAAATATTCCCGATAATTTCAATAATATTTTGATTAAAGATCATAATGCTTCTATTGCAGAAATACAAGCAAGTTATACTCCTGAATATTATTATAGAGTGCATGATGGGGTGAAAAGGATGGCTTATTCTAATTACCCGACATTTACAATAAATTATAAAAAAGGATTTAAAGATTTATTTAATAGCAATGTAGATTTTGACAGGCTTGAATTTAAAATTAACCAGGGATTAAATCTAAGAAAGTTAGGGGGGCTTAATTATAAACTTACTGCAGGGACATTTTTGAATTCAAGCAACTTATATTTTGCCGATTATAAACATTTTGGTACAAATACTCCTTTTTTGATTGGGTCTTCAGAGGGGAGCATGATGCGTTTACCTGATTATTATGATTATAGTACCAAGGATAATTATTTTGAAGCTAATATACGGTTAACTAATGACAGGTTATTGCTTAAACGACTGCCGGTACTAAATAAAACCTTAATGAGAGAATCAATATATTTTAATTATCTTTCT
>DAOVYZ010000305.1 GCA_030635365.1 Bacteroidales bacterium | reverse complement strand
TATATGACAAATATATGAATATTCTCAGGACTTTAGCGTAAATATAGTTCAATGGCAAGGGAGTTGTATTTCTGATTTCTAAGAAAAAATGTTTAATTAGTAATACATAATAATGAGAATTTAAAATAAGAAAGTTTCGTTTAAGTAATCTTTCAAAAGTTATATTAGTGAAAATAATTTATAATATTACTGTGTAAAAACAGTCCCACTCAATTTATACTCTTGGATTATTTCAGGGTTACTTAGTGCAGAAAGTTGCTCATTAAAGATATAATAATAGTCATATTCACCTTGAATTCCTTCTCGGGTAACTTCTTCCAACCAATTTAAATTCCGAGTGGTTCTATAAAAATTTATAGTTGGTTCGAATAACCAGTTTATACCTAATTTAACTTTTTGATCTTGGAGCTTGTTATTGGCAGTTTCTTCAAGTTCAAATATCATATTTTTTGTATTAGCATCATATTTCCACTCACTTACATATTTGGAGTTAGCACATTTTAATGTATGGTATAAGAATGCTAACGATATAATAACTAATAAAATTGATAAATAAGGACGAATATTTACTCTTTTACAAGAATTTAAAAAGCTGATTATTGTAAAACCTAAGATAGGGAAGAAAAACAGTGTTAGTCTATATGTTATAAATTGGCTTCCTAAAAGATGGTGTTGAAGAATAGAAGAAATTGCAGGAGATATTAAAAGTGTAATAAATATAGTTGCATGTGAATTTCTAAGTTTAGTTTTGTTTTTTATCAAATAGAATGCAGTTATTATAAGTACTGCAAAAACAAAGAATATAATTACAATAGCTGTGATTTTAATAAACCATGGCCCATAGTCCTGATTGTATTTAATTCCATTAATAAATGATACTAAAGTATTATGATAAAAGCTTCTGCTACCATGGCCGTATAGTTCATTACTTTTTGATAATTTGCGTATGGGTTCAAATAGAATAATTGTTAACAGTATAGAAATTATTAATACCGGGATGTTAGTTTTAAGTATTTTTTTAATTTTCCCCCTATATTCTTTCCCAGGATTTAAAGAATCTGTTATGTGAATTATACTAAAAACTAAAATCAAGGCAATGAAAAAATGTATATGTACAAAATGAGATAAAACTGCCATTGAAGACATAGCTAGGCTGAGGTAAATATTTTTTTTCTTCCCTTGTTCAATATATTCGAGTAAAAAATAAATACTTGCTAAAACAAAAGCTAATGCCAGTCCATATCCTCTTGCAAGTGAAAAAAAATCGAGCATGTAGGGATTAAAATTAATTAAGATGAATCCAAAAATTAAGATAATCTTATTTTTAAAACGTTTTAATATTAATACGGAAAAGATGATGTAAGCTAAATGCGCTAACAAATTTGGTAAACGAATAAAAAAATCAATATCGGGAAATACATTAGTAAATAATTTAATTGCCAGAGTATTTAACATGTGATTATTCGCTGAGGCTAAATGATAAGAAATAATTTGAATATATGAATGATGAACAAACCATAAAAAAGTAGCACTTTCATCGTGAGTAAATGAAAGAGTTGCTGCCCTAAAAGAGGTATATGAGATTAGAATTAAACCTAAAAAAGAAACTATATAGAATGGATAGTTATTTTTTGTAATTTTAACCTTCATCGCCCAACTCAGTTAAATCATTTAACGTAAACCCCATTTTTAGTAAATTTTGAGGGGCTAATATTTTTTCAAGTTTTTTCGGAGCAATTAGTTTTAATTTATTGTTAGCCGTATAAATATCGATATTGTTTTTTTTCATCTCTTTGGCTAGTTCAGATGCTTTGTTATAACCAATATACGGACTTAGAGCTGTTGTAACAGCAGGACTGCTATACAAACGTTTTTCAGCAGTTTCATTGTTAATTTCTATTTTATTAAACAGGTTTTCTTTGAGGGTCTTGTTTGCAGCAATTAAAAGTTTGATACTTTCTAATAATGCATGCCCAATCACAGGTATGTATGCATTTAGGTCAAGACAACCTTGTGCACTTAGCGAAGAAATTATAGAATCATTTGTGTATACCTTATGTGCTACGCTTATTACAAACTCCGGAATTACAGGATTAACTTTTCCCGGCATAATTGAACTGCCAGCCTGTTTTTGTGGAATTGTTATTTCTTTTGCCCCAACTACATCAGAAGATAACAAACGTATATCAGAAACCATTTTTTCAAGATTTACCGCGTGTGATTTTAATATAGCATGAACTTCAACAAATGAATCCAAATTGTTGGTAGCATCCGGCATATTCTCACTTCGTGTAATTGGAAGATTTGTTAATTGTTTTAGAGTAGGAACAACCTCCATAATAAAATATCTTGGAACTGATATTCCAGTGCCTATTGCGCTACCTCCTAAATTAATTACCTTAATCCTTTCAAAACATTTTGATACTCTCCACCAGTCGCGCGATAATGCTTCATTATAAGAACTAAAGAGCATTGCATATGATGACGGAACGGCTTCCTGCATTTGTGTATATCCTATACGCAGTTTATTGCGGCATTTATTTTCCACTGCTTCAATGTCAAAACGCAGATCGTTAATTTTTTCTTCTAACTCAACTAATAATTTAATGGTAGCAACTTTAAGTGAAGACGGGATTACATCATTAGTTGATTGATATATATTGGCGTGTTCTATCGGGTCAATAGTATTGTATTCGCCAGGATTACGGCCAAGTTTTAACAGGGTTGCATTAGCGATAATTTCATTAATATTCATGTTTATACTCGTACCTCCTCCTCCCTGTATTGCCGGCACTATAAAATGATCAAAATATTTTCCTTCTGCAACTTCTTCAGATGATTTGATTAGTGATTTTATAATTGATTGGTCAAAAAGATTTATTGGCAATTCGTTTTCAGAATGTTTTTCGATTAATGCTTTTTTAAAATTCTTGTACGTTAAGTAACATGCTAATTTAGTTAGTCCAATTGCTTTATACCATTCTATATGAAAAGGTGTCGTGTCGGGAAAGTTTTCTTTTGCCCGTAAAGAATGTATTCCATACAAAACATTTTTATTGATTTGTTTTTCTCCCAAAAAATCTTTCTCTGTTCTAACCATAAAATTAACTGTTAGCTACCAATTTATTTTGAAATTGGTTGTGCATATGCTGCAACATCTTTACCTGTAATTTCTTTTTCGCACAAAATGATTAAACGTTCCAGAACATTCCTAAATTCGCGAATATTTCCTGTCCAGTTTATTTTCTTAAGTTCTTCAATGGCATCCTCATTAATTTCTTTTTTGGGTACACCATAATCAGCGCAAATTAGCTCATTAAAATGATTTGTTAAGAGCGGAATATCATCTTTACGTTCATCTAACGATGGTACAGAAATTAAAATAACACTTAACCTGTGATAAAGGTCTTCTCTGAAATTATTGTTTTCAATTTCTTCTTTAAGATTTTTGTTTGTTGCAGCAACTATTCTCACATCAACATGTATTTCTTTATCACTCCCAACTCTCGATACTTTTTTTTCTTCAAGAGTTTTAAGTACCTTGGCCTGTGCATTAAGGCTCATATCTCCGATTTCATCTAAAAAGATAGTTCCGGCATGAGCTTGTTCAAATTTCCCTTTTCGTTGTTTGTGGGCAGAAGTAAATGCTCCTTTTTCATGGCCAAAAAGTTCACTTTCGATAAGTTCTGAAGGAATAGCCGCACAATTTACTTCAACAAAAGGGTATTCTGCACGTTCACTCTTTTCGTGTAACCATCGGGCAACTAATTCTTTCCCAGATCCATTTGGCCCGGTAATTAAAACACGCGCGTCGGTACCTGATACCTTTTCTATCATATCTTTTACCATTTGAATAGGTTCCGATTCGCCAACAATATCATAAGTTTTTGTTACTTGCCGTTTTAAGGTTTTCGTTTCAATGATTAAAGAAGATCTATCCATTGCATTACGAATAGTGACCAAAAGACGGTTAAGATCAAGAGGTTTTTCAATAAAATCATATGCCCCTTTTTTTATTGATTCAACAGCGGTATCAATATTGCCATGTCCGGATATCATTATCACTGGGACGTCTGTCGCGACACCGAAAATATCTTCCAGGACTTCAATACCGTCCTTCTTAGGCATCTTAATGTCCAAAAGAACTATCTCGTATTTGTTATTTTTAAAAAGTTCTAATCCTGCTTCACCGTCATCAGCTAAATCTACCTTGTGACCTTCATATTCTAAAATTTCTTTTAAGGTGTCACGGATACTTTTTTCATCGTCAATAACTAATATTTTTGCCATAAGTTAAAGTTTTAACCATTTAATATTTTATCAATCATTCCTTCTTTTATTGCAAAAGCTGATTGTGTTAATGTTTTTACACTTAATTTATCGATGATAAAATTAACAAAAATACTTGCGAGTACAATCATTTCTACACGAACCAATTCAAGCCCTTTCATTTTTTTTCTTTCTTTAAGTGTAGATTTTAATAAATCTTCATGCAAAAGAAAATAATCGTTTAGATTGATAGGATATGAGTTACTCCTTTTTATTTCTTCAGGAATTGTTCCATTTCTGGATAATATCATTGATCTAAATGAATTAAACGTTCCTGAGCAGCCAATTAATCTTTTAGGATTATATTTATTAACTGCACTGTATAATTGCTTGAGATTATCGTCAATATAATTTTCAACCTTTGTAATTTCTTCTGGTTTTATAGGATTTGAAGGATTGAACATATCTAATAACCTGGCCATGCCTAATTTAAAACTGTGTTTCCAAAGTAAACCGGAATTATTAGCAATTATAAATTCGTTACTTCCTCCACCTATGTCGAGTATTAATGCATTGAACTTATCAAAATCTATTGCTTGTTTTACTCCTCGGTAAATTAGTTCTGCTTCCTCATTTCCTGAAATGACCTGAACCTTAATGCCAAACTTACT
>DAOVYZ010000120.1 GCA_030635365.1 Bacteroidales bacterium | reverse complement strand
ACAAATTATTTCTAATACAATCAATGAAGTTTTCCTAGTGTTAAGTCAATTACAAAATGTCGTGACTTTCTGTTTTCTAAACCTGTCAGGATTTTGAATCCTGACAGGTTTATAGATTAGTTCATGCTTGACTTGACATTAGAAGTATTAACAACTAAGTATTTTCAGAATTTGACCCGGATTGCTGCATTTCCTTTTTATATGCTTCTGCCGCTTCTTTTAATTCTTCATACCATTTACGGCCATATTTTCTAACTAAAGGTTCTTCCAAAAATTCATATGCTAAGACTTTTTTCTTACACCCGTATTTACGCGCAGGGTCGCAAACATTCCAAAAATGATAATTCAGAGCATCTATATTTTCATGAAGCTTTTTAATACGTACAGGATATAAATGGCAAGAAATTGGTTTACGAAATGGTATTTTATTTTTAAGGTAAGCTTTTTCTATTGCACATTTGGCTATACCATGCTCAAATATTGCATAAACACATTCTTTACCCTTCAGCAAAGGTGTTACTAATTCTTTATCCTTATCAATAACAGCAAATCCTACTTTTTTAATTTCTTTAACTGATTCTTCTCTTAAGTATCTTTCGAATTTAGGGTAACTTTCCTCAATTAGTTTATCTTCTCCTTCCTCTAACGGGGCCCCTGATTCTCCTTCGACACAACAGTGCCCTTTGCAACTATCCAGGTTACATAAAAAATGTTCATCAAGTAGTTCTGTGCTTACTATGCAATTACCAATCTGCATCATATAATTCATAGTATTAACTATTAACCAGATTCTTTCCAGTCATTTCCTCTGAAACTTCCAGTCCCATTAATGATATTATGGTTGGAGCAACATCAGCTAAAATACCATCTTTAACTGAACTAAACCTGTCAGACACCAAGATAAAAGGCACAGGATTTAACGAATGAGCCGTATTCTCAGAACCATCTGTATTTACAGCATTATCAGCATTTCCATGATCCGCAATTATAATTGCCTCATAACCATTTTCCTTTACTGTCTCAACCACTTCTTTCACACACTCATCAACAGTTTCAACGGCTTTTGTAATTGCACTGTAAATTCCCGTATGCCCTACCATATCACCATTAGCAAAATTCAAGCAAACAAAATCAGTATCTTGCTTTTTCAATTCCTCAACAATAGCATCTTTTACAAGATATGCACTCATCTCGGGTTGTAAATCATAAGTAGCTACCCTTGGTGATTGTATTAAAATACGTTTTTCATCCTCAAATTCTTGCTCTCGCCCACCTGAAAAGAAAAAAGTAACATGAGCATATTTTTCTGTTTCGGCTATCCTAATTTGTTTCTTTCCATTACGTGCTAATATCTCTCCAAGAGTATTATTTAAATTTTCTTTATCATATGCAATATGAACATTTTTAAATGTTTCATCATAACGCGTCATAGTCACATAGTGCAATAACATCGTTTGCATATCATATTCGGGCATATCCTTTTGTGTAAGCACAATTGTCATTTCCCGCAAACGGTCTGTACGAAAATTAAAACATATTACCATATCGTCAGGTTGGATTTTACCAACAGCATTCCCTACATTATCTACCTTTACTATTGGCTTTATAAATTCATCTGTAACTCCTTCGTCATATGATTCTTGAACTGACAAAACCATATCAGTAGTGTGTTTTCCTTTTCCATGAACATATAAATCATATGCTTCTTTTATCCTCTCCCAACGTTTATCTCTATCCATGCCATAATAACGCCCTACCAAAGTTGCTATTTCTCCGTTTGATTTCTCAAGGTGATTTTGCAAGTTTTGAATAAACCCCTTTCCACTTCTTGGGTCAACATCACGGCCATCCGTCAATGCATGAATAAATACTTTATCTAAATCATAATCCTTTGTCAGGTCACAAAGCTTATACAAATGCTTATCTGATGAATGTACTCCGCCATTAGAAACTAGCCCAATGAAATGAACAGCTACATTCTTTTCTTTAGCATAATTAAATGCTTCCACCAAAGTTTTATTTGTAGCTATATCATTATCTTCTATCGACTTATTTATTCGAACCAAATCCTGGTATACTACCCTTCCTGCTCCAATATTTAAATGCCCTACTTCTGAATTTCCCATTTGCCCTTTAGGCAATCCTACATTATTTCCAGAAGTTTGCAATGTTGAATTAGGATATTTTGTATATAAACTATCTATGTATGGTGTATTAGCATTATATATTGCGTCTGATTTAGATTTATTACCTATCCCCCAACCATCGAGAATTAATAATATTACTTTCTGATTCTTAGTCATAAATTCTTATATTATATTGTTAATTTTAAACAAGTTCATTTGCAAAAAGTTTGCACAAAATTATTCTTTTTTTATTAATTAGGAGGTCCCGAAACAAAAAAGAGAGCAACTTGCCTATAAGTTACTCTCTTTTCACTAACACTAAAATTAAAACAAACCACTAACACTACAAAACTTAATCCAACCAATTCTATTAACCTATACTTAATATTTTTACTTAAATATATTTCTAACTTATCTTCTAAAAAGGTGCAAATGTAATTAAGAAAGTAATATGTCCAAATGATTTTTCACATTTTTTTATATGATTTACAACATATTTTTAAAGAGCTGTTTTAATGATATTTATACTAGAATAAAAATTTGAATAAATTGAAATGCTCATTTTTAAATTCAAATTTATTTTTAAAATATTTATTTTTTATTCATCATTGCAAATACGTAATATGTTTTAAATAAAACACAGAACAAATCTTTAATAAATAGTTATGTCACAAAAAGTAAGCGTATTTAAGAAATTCCCTCGCACATTCTGGATTGCTAACTCAATGGAGTTATTTGAACGTTGGGCCTGGTATGGTTTTTACATGTTATTGGCAAATTATTTAACCAAATCGACTGATGTAGGAGCATTAGGATTAAGCCAGGAAGAAAAAGGCCTTATTATGGGTATTGGTACTGCCATCTTATATTTCCTTCCAATTATTACAGGTGCTATTGCCGATCGATATGGTTACAAAAAAATATTATTCTCAGCATTCATAGTATACGCTATTGGTTTTTTGGTAATGCCATACTGTAAAACTTTTGGGTCTTTCTTCTCCATTTTTATATTCGTGGCAATAGGAGGAGCACTTTTTAAACCAATAATTACTGCAACTATTTCAAAAACCACTGATGATACAACATCGTCAATTGGATTTGGTATTTATTACTGGATGGTTAATGTTGGAGCATTCATAGGCCCAATTGTAGCACTACAATTTAGTAAAATATCATACACAACAGTTTTTTACCTTAGTGCTGTATTTATTTTAGTTAATATTCCATTTCTATTCTTTTTTAAAGAACCTGAAAGAAAGCCATCAAATTTATCATTTTTAAAATCGCTTAAATCAATCTTTAAAAACATAGGTACTGCTCTAAGTGACTATAAGTTTATTATATTCTTAATAATTGTTGCCGGATTCTGGTCGATGTATTACCAACTTTTCTATACTTTACCGGTATTTATTGACCAATGGGTTGATACACATTCCTTGTATAATTTTATAAACAATGTATTCCCGTGGCTAATTGAAAAGATTGGTTCTCCGGATGGTACAATTAAGGCAGAATATATTACTAATATTGATGCTTTGTATATCATTATATTTCAGATAGCTGTTTCATCAATTATTATGAAATGGAAACCATTGACATCAATGATGACAGGATTCTTTGTATGCTCTATAGGAATGTCTTTAACTTTATTTACGTTTAATCCATTTTTCATAATATTTGCCATTTTTATTTTTGCGCTAGGAGAAATGGCCGGTTCTCCAAAAATTACTGAGTACATTGGTAAGATAGCCCCAAAAGACAAAATCGCTCTTTATATGGGATGCACATTTTTACCGGTTACCTTTGGAAACCTGTTAGCAGGATATATTGCAGGCAGTGTTTATGGTAAAATAGCTGATAAAGTAACTTTATTGCAAAGTGATTTATCCTCAAAAGGATTATCGGTTCCGCAAATTTCTGAGACCTTTACTCAGACTGACCTTTTTAATAAAGCAGGTGAATTACTGAATATGACACAAACAGAACTCACCAATTATCTGTGGACAACATATAATCCAAGCAGAATATGGATTGTTTTATTAGGTATTGGCGTAGGTGCTTCGTTTCTGTTATTTTTGTATGACCGGCTTTTAATTCGGAAAACTATAAAATAATAATTGAACTGTATTTCCAGTTAGTATAAAAAAATTAAAGAACTAATTTAAATGTTAGCTTTTTTTCTTTAATCTTTCTATTTCTTGCTGTAGTAATTTATTTTCTCTTTCGAGACTATTGATTAGTTTATCCTTGTATTTACTTTCATATTCTGGCAAAGGTTCTTGCGCCATATTTTTACTAACTACCATATCTCCCTCACCAAGTATTAACCACCGGGGGTTTAAATCCTTTAGTTTCTGAAGTATTCTCATTATTATTTCGCTACTGGCAGAATGCTTATCGTTCTCTATATTACTTATAGTTTGACGGGTAACTCCAATTTTAGCTGCAAAATCTTGCTGCGACCAGCCTCTACTTTTTCTTAACTCTGTAACTCGCTTATTTATTGACACAATTTCTATTTTATGTTATAAAACATGTTTTTTGTTTTTAGGATAAATGCAAAAAGTTCTTAATTTTATGTAAAAAGTTATTGCTACATTTATATAAAAACTGTACAAAGGTATTACAATATCATTACAAATTCAATACAACAAAATGATTATGACCGCTAAACAACTAAAGAAAATTCGAAAAAGGTTACCAAACAAGTATGCAGAAGAGCTTGTAAAAAGAACAGGTAAAAATATATCTCAATCTCTTGTAATGGCAGTTATGAACAACCTACGTAAAGATTACTATGGCATTATTGATGCTGCCATAAGGTGGGGTAACGAGATAGAACGATCTAAAAAAAAACAACTGGAAAAAGCTGGAGTCTTATAAAATATTATTATTATGAAACCAAAAAAAACAATCTATATAAGTATACCTCTTAAATGCTGTGAAACATGGAGTATTAATGAAGCACAGAAAGCAAAAAAACATTACGAAAAGCTTGGCTTTAAAGTATATAACCCTAATGATTTATTAGATCAGTTTCGTAAAACGCTTTGTTGTGAACCCACAGAATTTCAGCAGCTCACTTATACACTTAAATATTTGTCCACAGCAGATATTATGGTTTTATTCCCTGAATATCCCAGGTCGTTCAGATGTACGACAGAAATAGCACTGGCTAATAAATTTAAGATACCTATTATAAGAGTTTATTCGGGAGGAATGCTTCCGGCTAGCTCAACAATTAGTAACATATTTAATACTTTGCAAGAACCCTCTGATATTTTACTAATCTCTAATATTATGGTTAATTGAAAGGAAGTGTATCACTCAAAAAAGAAAGTCTCTAACCCATGGAGAGGCTTTCGGGTGATACCAACTCACCTCCTCAACACAATTTTACCCTTTACTTTAAGGGAAACTGTGAAAAACCAAATCTGGCCTGCCGAATAGGCAGGCTTCTTCATTTTAATGATTTCGAACATTGTGTATGCAGAATTATGATACGGGTAGTTCATCATTTGTTGTTTGATTTTCATTATTCAAATAATAAAACTCTAATTTAACATGATCAATATAAGAGTTAAGTTTAATCATTTAAATATCAACATCTAAACTTTATTTCCTTTGTGATTATTTTGTGTCTTTGTGTTTTCGTGGCAAAAAAACAATAAATATATGCCACAAAGACACCAAAACACCAAGGATACACTAAAAGAACTTTTAAGAATTATATTATAAGAGATTTTTATTTTTAACTCACAATAATTTACAGAACATTTTCTTCTCTTTTGCTTTTCTTTTTAAACCAATTTTTAGGATTTAAATACGATTTGTATTTAGTGAAAAGTTCTTTCCCAACCAGCAATCCTCCAACCCAAAACGAAACTTCCATTGCCACTAAAGCAGATGTTGAAGCAATTATCTTTATTTTTCCCTCAAAATTCAAAAAAGGAACAACCAACATAATCCCAAAAAACACTCCTGATAACAATATTAAGCCAATTCCCAATCTGAGTTTCCAGTTATTTTTTTTCATTTCTTAAAACTATGTTTAATTTATTACTAGTTTAAACAAAAAAAACATAAAAGGGTTTTGATTTATTAATCTTTTTGTGAAATGAATTTTGAGTTTAGACTAAGGAGTCACACCTTGTAAACCCTCCCCAGCAGGGCTCCAAAATATATAATTATACTCTAAATTATTAGTTTATCAAATAAATGAAGATGAGTTTCTCGAAGCTTTTTCTCTATTTTAATCGGAATCCCTTTACATTCATACAAACATTTAGCTAAAGATAACTGTTCGTAACTTAAATACCTTGCTCCTGTAAAATTTGCTTTGGTACAATTAGCTTCTGCAAAATCAGCATTATTGAGGTTTGCATTAGTAAAATTCACATCAACGAGATTTGCTTTCATAAAATTTGTATTAAGAAGGACTGCTTCGGTAAAATCTACGCAATGAAGGTTAGCTTCACAAAATAGCGATTCATTTATATGTGTTTTATGGAAATTTGTTAATATGAATCTAGATTTAGTGAAATCTGCATACCAAAAATATGTATTCGATAAGTTAGCCTCCGATAAATCTGATTTGTGCAATTTTAAATATGTAAATTCCGCTCCTTCCAGGTAACATTTTATTAAATCAATTTTTTTGACATTAACTTTCGCCAATCGTTTTATAATACCAACAATACGAAACCTTGCTTCTTTGTCATCCCATCCCCGATAGTCATCTAGCTCTTCCTTATAGCGTTTGATATCCTGTATTCTTCGAGTTTTTCTGTTTACAATTCCAAAAATAATACCCAGTACAATAATATCGAATAACATTCCGTGGGCCTCAATCAGAATGTTTTCTATCCCCTCCTTATCATATATGCGTAGAGATAATGAAACTAAAGGTATTAATATAATAGCACCTAGCAAAACCCAGAGCCATGTTGAAATAGGGTTTTCAGCAGAAAATCCCCATCTTATCTTTTTTATAATAAAGTTAACCGAATACCATTTATTAACTGATGATTTCATAAGAGTTATCAATTGAAAATTTCGAATACTAAAGATACTAAATAATTAAATAGATAGATTTTTCAAAGGTACTTGGTATTAAAAGAATTTCGAATATCGAACACTAAATACCGAAGTATGAAGTTTTTAGAATTCCTTGATTATTCTTCATTTGGTATTCATTATTCTTAAAAACATCTCTGTTGAGGTAGTGGCAGTTTTTGAACGAAGTTCGAACCCTCATTGAGAAAAAGTCAAAGAAGGTTAGTAGACGTAGAGTAAACCTTATAATTAATTAAAATTTAAATAAAACTATACTTAGTCATAGCAACTGCTTTTACATGCTATATCTCGTTAATTCAAATTCTTTAAGTTTATTCCCTTTATAATATACTTTACCATTTCTTAATTCCTTAGGAACTATAAAGTATACGTCAACAAGCCTTGATCTTAACTTTATAGGTTTAAAGTATACAGCAATAGAAAATGGTTTTCTTTTAGTACCAAAATTTATTCTTTGTTCAATATCTTGATAACCATCCATTTTATAATCCTTAAATGTATCTTTTATGTCAGGGTTATATGAAAAACTATGGGTTTTTATATTCTCAAATCTAGGATCATCTACAAGTCTATTAAATCCAATAAAATAATATATTCCAATGTAATATTGGATATCTATTGGTCTATATCTTAATTTGTCTTTTTCCGAAACAAAATAAAATCCGTTTGGATCAAATTCTTCTTCTATCTTGGATTTAGACATTACTTTAAACCTAATTTGTATTTTTTTAAATCCTTTTCCTGCAGATATACTGTAAGGTTTATTGGTAAATGTGTTCCTTTTGTTTTATTAACGGCTTTTTTGAATTTAAATTCAAATAGAGAACTATCATTTAAGGCTTGTCCATATACAGTTATACTTATTAGCTTAACAACGATCAATAATAAAATGAATTTTAGCTTCATAAAAGAACTTTTAGATAATAATTGAATAAATATTTGCATTACATTCAACACAATTCCTGATCGTTTTGAATTATATGATGCTGTTTTTTCCAAAAATAATTAATAATAAATTAAATATTATCATAGCGAAAAACTTTATGGTTACTAACTAGATACAGAAGCCCTTTTGTCCTTCTATCCCATATTCATAGCCGTGAATTTACAAAAAATAAATAAAAACAGACCGAAAAATTGAATATCAAATACTGAATATTGAAGTATGAAGTTTTTAGAATTCCTTCGTAATTCTTCATTCGTCATTCCTTCCTGTTTTGTGCGCCACATGAACGCCCTAAAAATGGCATGCTGATAATCAACATTTTAAGTGTTTGAAATTTGCAATTTGGGTCATGCGGAGCTATT
>DAOVYZ010000199.1 GCA_030635365.1 Bacteroidales bacterium | reverse complement strand
TATTCCATTTGTTAGAAATAAAGATCAGTCAGAATGGATACAAGTTCAAGATTTTTATAAGCATATTGGAATGTATGCCTATAAAACTGAAACGCTATTAAAAATTACAAACTTAAAACAATCTCCTTTAGAAATAGCGGAATCATTAGAACAAAACCGTTGGATTGAAAATGGTTATAAAATTCGTGTTGCCAAAACAAAATTCAATTCTGTAGGTATTGATACTCCTGAGGATCTTAAAAGAATACTAAATTCATAAATTGTTTGAAAAATAAGCTCCTTTAATAATTTAGGTTATCT
The DNA here is from genome assembly GCA_030635365.1 of Bacteroidales bacterium. Classification (GTDB taxonomy): domain Bacteria; phylum Bacteroidota; class Bacteroidia; order Bacteroidales; family UBA12077; genus UBA12077. Next base: position 6,357 of record DAOVYZ010000199.1, on the reverse strand, counting down.
ATAATGTTTTATGAAGCGTTGTGTGTGGTAGCTTTTATTTTCTCCTTAATTATGCCTTCAATTTCATCTAATTGCCCTAAGGGAACTGTATTCAGAGTTTTTATAATATCCACTACTTTATCTGAGCGTTTGATTAAATTAATTGGATGATCAGAATCAACTTGTGTATCTTTTTCTTTAATCCATTCACAAAAATCGTTTGGTGTACATCGCAATACCAGGCACAGCTTCTCAAGTTCTTTTAAATTCAATCTAACTACCCTGTTGTTTTTTACTTTAGTAGCAAAATTATCAGAAAACCCTGCTTGTCTTAAATAACTAAATGGCCTTTCTATTCCACGTGCTTTAAATACTCTATCAAAATTGTACCGTATCATAATTTTATGCTTTACTTATGAAGTAGTTTTGACCAAAGTAATCAATTTTTTTCGAACATTCACCAAATAGCCGTTTATAATTAATATATAATCGTGTATATATAATTTCTATACGCCCCTATTCTATTTCTATCAGTGTATTATACATATTTATACGTGCTTAATATATTTCTGTACGCTTATATTTAATATCTACCTGTGCATTTTATATATATTTACTTCCTTTATTGTTATCTATTTGTGTATTTATCTGTTTTATTCTTTTATTATTACCTTTTAGTCGTGTATATTACAAATTTTTACAAAATACACTAGTTTCCCGAAGTAGGGGCTATTATGCTTAATAATTTATTTATCATCTTACAAATTTTATTGTATTTGTATTCAAATTAATATTAACTTTAGTATCCTTTATTAATTAATCTAAAGTGAGATATGGAAGTTAAAGGTACATTAGTTAAATCTATACAAGATTTTGTTAAGAAAAGATATCCGGATCAATATAAAGTTTGGCTCAAAGAACTTCCTGAAGCTTCGCAAAATATTATGATTGAAAGCATTTATGCAAATGCATGGTATTCTATGAAAGATGCAGCTGTTATACCAACAACAATAATAGCCAAATTATTTTATGATAACAATATTGAAAAAGCAGCATTTGACGCAGGAAAGTTTAGTGCCGAAGTTGGTTTAAAAGGTGTGTATAAAATTTTTATCAGAATTGCTTCTCCTAATTTTATCATTCAAAGAGCAGGAAGAGTTTTTGCCACTTATTACAGCTCATCTGAAATTGTTGTAAAAAACAGTGTCGATAAAAGGCTCATATTAAATATTACTAAGTTTCCTGAACCAGAAAAACTTATTGAATATAGAATAGCAGGATGGTGCGAAAAAGCGCTTGAACTTACTAATTGTAAAGATATAAAAACCAATATTACCAAATCGATGGCTCAAGGTGATGATATTACTGAAATAGATATTAGCTGGCATTAACTATTTTGAAAATAATCTAATTCCTGCATCAAATCTAAAAATGGATATTTATTCACTAATCCTTGAATTTTAACTATTTGACTTTCTAAAAACTTGTTGTATTCCTTGGTATTTGGGTTAATCGGACGATGATTTTTAGCAAAAAATACCTGTTTAATTTCATTTACAATCCCGAAAGTTTCTTTTTCAAAATAGGTTTGTGCGAATTGATCCCAAATATAATCTACTGCTTTGTTTGAGGGGTGTAACATATCGTCGGCATAAAAACGGTAGTCACGTAAATCATCCATCATAATTTCATATGCAGGAAAATACTCTACATTTCTAAATTTATTTTTAAGCTGGTGTATCGCTAGAATCAAAGTCGATTTGCTCAATTGATTTTGCACGGCACCATCTTTCCAATGGCGCACAGGGCTAACAGTAAAAATTATATTTAGTTTAGGGTTTATTTCATTCAATTTATTGATAAGAGCAATCCACGATGTAAAAATATCTTCGACACTTAGTTTGTATCTTTCAAATTCCTTAGCAGGTATTTTATGGCAATTCGAAACCACATTCCCCGTTTTTAAATACTTATAAACCCAAGCTGTTCCAAGGCTTATAACAAGATGTTTTGCTACTTTTAATTGTTTAGCTGCAGATTCTATTGATGAATTAATTCTGTCTAAACTTTTTTGCTTGTCAGGGTCAGAAAACTCTGAATCGTGATAAAAACTAAACCATAATTCATTGAATAAATCAAGTCCTGATTCGGTAAATTTTTTCTTATTAATCAATATTTCTATACCATTTCGAACAGATTCAGGATTATATAATACTCCAAAAGGATTTACTATTGCAGAAAATTTCAATTGATGCATTCTGTTCCCGATATTCTCTGTAAAGCACGAACCTATAAACAAGATGGGTGTATGGTAGCTTATTTTTTTTGGTGATATTTCGGGTTGTATTGTGGTACGGAAGGTTTTCATTCTTTTATTAGCTATTAGTTTTTAGTTATTAGTTTTTAGTTATTAGTTTTTAGTTTATTCATTAAGCCATATATCATCATTTGTTCCTCATCTAACATTTTAGACAACTCAACTAATTGATTACTTTTAACATAATTCAAGTTTTCAATTATTATCATTTGGGTTTCAACCTCAAAGGAAGATCCTAAAGCAATTTCCAGGAACCGGAAATAGTCTTTACCACTTCTTCTTGAACTCCCTTCAGCAATATTTGAAGGAATTGAAACAGATGCTCTTGTTATTTGTGAAATCAAGCCATACCGCTCCCTTTCAGGTAAAAGATTAGCGATTTTATATATTTCTTTAACAATATCAATTCCTTTGTGCCAAATTTTTAGTTTCTTAAAATTCTTCATAGTAATTTCTTTAAATTTTTATTTCTAATAACTGGAAACTAAAGGCTAACAACTTTTAGCTAAAAGCTTTTTTTCTAACCACTTAACAACAAACTCAAAAACCTCATCTTTTTCAAATTCGTTATGCAGCTCATGATACAATCCCTCCCACTCTTTATAAGTTACATCTTTTTTTAATTCCCGGGCTTTTATAGCAAATTCTTTACTCGCTTTATATGATGTTATTTTATCATCGTTCCCGTGTTGAATTAAAACAGGCAAGTCAATTTTATCGGCATTTTCCAGTACCCAGTACCCGGCGTTGTAAATTTCGTAAAACATTTTTGTCGATATTTTTCCATGTACTAAAGGGTCGTTTATATAATCTTCTATTACCTTCTGATCGTGAGTAAGGGCTTCAATATTAAGCTTTGCCTTTTGAGTAAATTTAGGATATATTTTTCTAATTATCCGTGCAAATAATAACATTAATGCTGAAGGTTCGAAAGATAGTTTATACCATGGTGATGAAATAATTGCACATTGAAACTCATGTTTTCTTTTAAGTAAATAATTGGTAGTGATATTCCCTCCCAAACTATGCCCATATATAATCTGAGGTAATTCCGGATAGAGTTTTTTTGACTCTTTTACCAAAACTTCAATGTCATTTAAAAAATCATCAAAACTATTGATATAACCCCTACGCCCATCTGATTTCCCATGGCCCCTGTAATCAATTGCATGTACTGCAAATCCTTTCCCTGCAAATCTTAATGCCCAGTCATCATATTTTTCGCTATACTCCCCCCATCCATGAACTAAATTTATAATTGCTTTTGGCTTTTCTGATGGCTCCCACAGGTAACCTGAAAGTTTTATTCCATCGAAAGAAGCATATGTTGTTGGTTTGTAATTCATATTTTCACGTGTTTATATTTTTAAAGGCCACATGCCTGCTTATCGGTAAGCAGAGAATATCCATGATAATCATTTTTGGTTGTTGTTTTTTATTACTCGTGGATATTTCATAGTTTAGCAAATTAGTTGACCAAATTTAGACATATTATGCAAAAAATCATACAAATATCAACCGATAAAGAAAACGGGCTTTTTGATATCACTGAACAAATAGAGCAGTTAGTAAGCGAAAGTAATGTAAAGACAGGAATAGTAAATGTTTATGCCCAGGGAGCGACTGCTGCCATAATGATACAGGAAAACTGGGATGAGTCTGTTCAGAACGATGTTGTTAAACTTTTGAAAAAGCTTATTCCTTCGGGTATATGGGAACATGATGCCCAGGATAAGAATGGCGATGCTCACCTTAAAGCCGGAATTGTAGGGCCTAGTGAAACGGTTCCTATTATTGAGAATAAAATGGGGCTGGCTACCTGGCAAAATATTTTCTTTTGTGAGTTTGATGGGCCTCGTGCTAAAAGGAATATTGTTGTTTCTATTATTGCAGGGTAGTTTTTCGTTTTGTATTCCAAGTTTCAAATTCTAGTTTAAAGCTATTTATTTTGAGGAACAAGCTGTTAGCCATTAGCTATTAGAGAAAATATATAATTTTCATTTTGTCTTGAACAATTTCAATCTTATCTTGTATTTTTACATTATTAACTTGTCTGACGGCAGTCAGGCTTTAAACTTTAAAAAATGATTAAGAAAATTACATTTATTATAGCTTTTATTTTTTGTACTTCTGTTTTTATTAAGGCACAAGAGCAGGCCGACACTGTAAAAGCATGGAAATTTGATGGTTTGAGTTCTTTGAATTTCTCGCAGGTTTCGTTATCTAACTGGGCTGCCGGTGGCGATAATTCCTATGCATTTAACGGTTTGTTAAACCTTTCGTTAAGTTATTCGAAAGATAAAAACGACTGGTTAAATACCTTGGATATTGGTTATGGTATTCAAAAGCAGGGTGAACTGGGTATACGAAAAACCGATGACCATATCGATTTCCTGTCAAAATACGGAAGAAAGATTTCAAAATCATTTTTCATATCGGCTATGCTGAATGTTAAAACCCAAATGGACGAAGGGAAAAAATACGAGGAAGACACCAGTTATGTTATTTCAGAGTTTATGGCTCCCGGTTATATACAAGCTGCTTTAGGTATAGAGTATAAACCCGGTGAGTCTTTCTATGCCGTATTATCTCCGGTTGCAGGGAAGTTAACTTTAGTGTTAGATGACACGCTCTCTGCAAGGGGTTCTTTTGGTGTTGGCCCCGGAGAAAAAAGCAGGATGGAACTTGGAGGCTCTGCCAATTTTGGTGTTAAAAAGGAGGTTATGAAAAATGTTACTTTAAACTCAACTTTAGGGTTTTTCTCCAACTACCTGGATAATCCACAGAATATTGATGTTGACTGGAAAGTTATGATTAATATGAAGATTAATGATTACCTGTCGGCTAATTTAAATACTCACTTAATTTATGATGATGATATTGCTACTTCTGATGCTGAGGGTAAGCCGGAAGGCCCTAAAGTCCAGTTTAAGGAAGTTTTTGGGGTAGGGTTGACGTATAAGTTTTAGTTTTCTTTGTGGCTTTGCGAGAGATATTTCATGCAAAGCCGCAGAGACGCCAAGTTTTATATATCTTCAAGTGTCAGTATATTTTCTTTTTTGCGCCTTCGCGTCTTCGCGGTTAAATTTTATTCCAGGAAATCAATATTTCTTTTTAGTCCTTCAAATTTTGTTCGTTCAATTGCTGAGTTCTTAAATAGTTTTTTAAACCTGGCTTTATCCAAATTTTTCCATTCTTCTTTGGTGAATGTCAAAAGTTCTTGCTTTGGATAAAAAGCAGGTTCTTTGTGAGGTTTAACTTTTTTATTCCATGGGCAAACATCCTGGCATTTGTCGCAGCCAAATATCCAGCTTTCCCATTTGCCTTTCATCTGCGGAGGTAATTCTCCTTTTTTCTCAATGGTTAAATATGAAATACATTTTCGTGCATCTAAGTTATAAGGGTTTAAGGCACTTGTAGGGCAAGCATCAATGCACTTTGTGCAGGTTCCACAATAATTTTGTATCGCCTCATCATATTCTAACTCAAGGTCAATTATAAGTTCTCCAATAAATACAAACGAGCCAAATTTTTTAGAAATAAGGTTTGTATTCTTACCTATCCATCCCAATCCTGATTTTGCTGCCCATGCTTTTTCCATAACCGGAGCCGAATCAACAAACGCTCTTCCGTTCACCCTGCCAATTTCATTTTGAATAAACTCCAATAACTCGTTTAGCTTTTCTTTTACTACATAATGGTAATCTTTACCAAAAGCATATTTTGAAATTTTATAATTCCCTTTGCCTTGATTCTCTTTTGGGTAATAGTTTAGTAAAACAGAGACAACAGATTTTGCCCCCTCAACCAGTTTATTTGGGTTAGTACGTTTTCCAAAATTATTTTCCATGTATTGCATTTCTCCATGCAAACCGTCTTTTAGCCAATTCTTAAGTTGATATGATTCTTTCTCAAGATATCCAGCTTTAGATATACCTATTGCTGAAAAGCCTAATTCAAGAGCTTTGTTTTTTATCTTTTTAGTGTTTGTTGTTTTGCTCAAAATCTTCAAATCTTATTTATAAATGGCAAATTAACAACTAAATAATAAATTTCAAATG
>DAOVYZ010000421.1 GCA_030635365.1 Bacteroidales bacterium | reverse complement strand
TCAATTATTTTGTGTTTTGCCCTTAATAGTTAATGCTATACAAATAATAATAAACAATCTTCTTTTCATAGAAAATTTAATTAATTCTAATCAAAAAGTAATTTTTCTTTCCTTTTTGGATTAAAATGTATTTATCGTTTAATAAACGCTCGGTTCCTATAGTTATTTCTTCTGATTGGATTTTTTCTTTATTAATACTTACTCCTCCTCCTTTTATTGTTCTTCTTAAATCACCTTTTGATGGAAAAACCTGAGTTTTCTCGGCTAACAAGTCTAAAATATTTATTCCCGATTCAATTATTGATTTTTCTATATCAAACGTGGGTACGCCTTCAAATACCGAAAGGAAAGTTTTTTCATCAAGTTTTTTCAATTCATCCGTTGTTGCTTTACCAAATAATATTTTTGATGCTGCAATTGCATTATTATAATCATTTTCGGAGTGAACCATTACTGTAAGTTCTTTCGCTAAACGTTGTTGAAGTATTCTTAGATGGGGTACCTCTCTATGTTCTTTTATCAATTCTGCTATTTCTTCTTCGGTAAGTAATGTAAATACTTTAATATATTTTTCTGCATCCTCATCTGAAGCATTTAACCAGAATTGGTAAAATTTATACGGAGATGTGCGGTTAGGATCCAGCCAAATATTTCCTTCTTCCGTTTTGCCAAATTTTGTTCCATCCGATTTTGTTATTAACGGAATAGTGAGAGCAAATGCGTGCCCTCCCAATTTTCGCCGTATGAGTTCCGTGCCTGTCGTAATGTTGCCCCACTGATCAGACCCTCCCATTTGCAATTTACAATTCATATTTTCAAACAGCCAATAAAAATCATAGCCCTGGACAAGTTGATATGAAAATTCTGTGAAAGACATTCCTGTTTTTGATTCCTCCCCAATTCGTTTTTTTACGGAATCTTTAGCCATCATATAATTAACGGTTAAATGTTTCCCAAAATCACGAATAAATGTAAGAAATGATTGCCCTTTCATCCAGTCGTAGTTATTCACTAACTCTGCCTTGTTTTCGCCATTCTCAAAATCCAGAAATTTTGTTAATTGTTTTTTGATTCCTGTAAGATTTTTATCTAATATTTCTTCCGTCAATAAGCTCCTTTCCTCTGATTTTCCCGATGGATCGCCAATCATCCCTGTTGATCCACCTACTACAATTATAGGCTTATGCCCTGCTAATTGAAACCTTTTCAATAGCATTATTTGTGCAAAACTTCCCACATGTAATGAATCTGATGTCGGGTCAAATCCTATATAACCCGCTGTCATTTCTTTTTTTAATTGTTCTTCTGTCCCCGGCATGATATCATGTAGCATGCCTCTCCATTTTAATTCTTCAACAAATTTCATCTTCTCTTTCCTATTTTGAATAATTTAAGGCTGTGATTTAAACTAATGTGGTTATACTTTTTTTGTGATACTTAGAGATTTAGTGGCAAAAAAAATAACCGCAAACCTATCTGCCGAACAAATTCTTTGACAGGCAGGGACACCAAGACTCAAAATTTACACTAAAATCAACATTTATTTATCATAGCCTAATTTAATTGTTTTTTCAACTAAATAATTGTTTTTATGTCTTTTTGTTCCTCTTCAAACTTCTCCTTAATCTTTTTAAAATTTAAATACGGGAATATTATGGGAGCAAAATTCGACAAGGGTTTATACAATAATGATTTTTCTTTTGTGTTTTCAGGAATAAAGTTGTATTTATTATCGGCTTTGTTTATTAAAACCAGTATAACGCTTACAATAAAAGCTGTTTTTAAAACCGAAAATAATACGCCAAGTAACCTGTTAACGATACCTAAGGCTATTGCATCAATCAGTTTATTTATCATTTTTGCCAAAATGTGTACTCCAATAACGATTGCTATAAATGTAACTGCAAAAGATATTATTGGAAGATATTGTCCGGAAACTTCGAATTTTTTTATAATTAGCCCGGAAGTAAAATCAGAAAACATTACTGCTCCCAAAATTCCTAACAATAGGGCTGCAAAAGTTGCCAACTGAACTATAAATCCTTTAGTAAATCCCCTATAAGCACTCCACAATAACAATATTATAAAAACAAGATCAATTGTATTCATAAAGTCTGAATTCTGTAAATAATTGTGTAAAAATAATAAAAAGATTCGGGTAAGGGGTAAATTAGTTTATTTGCAAATTAGTTTATTGGTGAAAAGACTTAATCTCATTTAGTTTATTAATTTCATCATGCATAGATTCCATAATTTATTGCATAAGTGTACAAAGAGGTATTTGTCTCAAAAAGTTTTATTCTCCCTATTTAAAACTACTGAGAATTCGCTGTTTATCTTCAATCTCTTTAGCTGATTTATGATACATTTCAATTAACACTATTTTCTCTTCTTTCTCAAAGTATGCATATATTATTCTAAAACCAGAATTAATACCTTTTCCTTTAAAACTCTTACTGGCAATTTTCTTAACTTTTATTATGCAAGTTTCAATTCCCAATCCATCTATTCTATAACTAAATGGAGGTTTCTCATTGGGACTCACTGTTAAAACCTTTTTTACAATTTCAACATCTTCATAAAGTGTTCTATGTTTTTTTGAAAGTTTCTTTATCTCTTTCTTAAACTCATTAAGTTCTTCAAATATCATAGAGCATTTTCATCATAATTTCTAACTGTATATGGAGCTTCTCTATAAAAAACTAATTCATAATCAATAACTTCACCATCCTTTGATGCCAACCAAGGCATGTCCTTATGAGAGTATTCACTAACTGCAAATGCAGACCAGTCTGAGTATTGATCAATTACTTTATCAATTACGTCTTTTTCTCTAGCACTGAGACTTGATAAATTTGGCTTCGATAATGGAATATATCTTGTTTGTGGATATCCATGATAATCAACCTTAAATCTTTTCAATTGCTTATTTGTAATCATTTGATTAATTATTGTATCCAATTTTTGAGGTACAGGGCCATAGGGCAATTTTCTGTATTCTGCTCCGCTTAAATGCTCTTCATAAAGTTCGTAGTAATTAAAATCAGAAAAATAAAATAATTTATATAAAAGAGTTTCTCCCACATTTGGTTTACCAGCACATTTTTCTAAGATATATAACAAAATATCTTTAAACTTATTTATTTTAAATTCCGGTATTGAAACTCTATATTCTTGAGCTTCATCAGTTATATCTTTATCTAATAGTGGTTCAGTCAAAGTAAAATTAGATGATAAAAGTTTATCAATAGAAATTGATATAATATTTGCAATTTCTTTCAACTCCAAAACAGTCAAATTTCTTTTACCTAATTCTATTTGGGTTATTGATGGGCGACTGATATTTAGCATTTTTGCTAAATCACCTTGAGAATACCCCTTACTTTTTCTTATTTCAGCAATTCTTTTGCCTATTTCTTTTTGTGTCATTTTTTTCATAACCTTAGGTTTTTCAACACAAAAATACAAAATGTCTGATATTAAAACAAGTTAATGTTTGATATTCTTACAATGCAAAGATGCTATTATTCCTAACAACCCTGAACCCTACTGTTATCTATCTTTTATTGAATTTCAACGGTAACCGTATCAACAAATTTACCCACCAATAATTATTGAATCTCCTCCACGGCCTACAAATGGGATTCCAATTTTAATTCCGGTATATTCATGTTTTGAACCCTCGAATCCTGTAAATATTTCAACATTAAACATTAAGAATATTTGATTTAGCCCATAACCTACTTCAAAATAAGGCTTACGTCCTGTTGTAGAAAGATAATTAAAATATA
>DAOVYZ010000196.1 GCA_030635365.1 Bacteroidales bacterium | reverse complement strand
TCTGGGGCCTGGTATCTTATCAAAAAACTATGATGGCCTTCAAAACGACTTAGATAAGATGGATGGTGTTTTCTTAAAACGAGGAGAGCATACAAATCCATTAGAAGATGATAAAAAATGGAAATTTAAACCTTTGGCTGAAGCAGGTGATGCTTTAGAAGCAGGAGGTTGGTTAGGCGAAGTTAAAGAAAACTGGATGCCTCACAAAATAATGGTTCCTTTTAAGTTCGAAGGTAAATACACTGTAAAAAGTGTTGCTGATGCTGGAGAATATACAATTCATGATACCATAGCAGTTGTTTCTGATGAAAAAGGGAAAGAAATTAACCTAACAATGATTCAGAAATGGCCTGTTAAACTGGCTATTAAAGCATACAAAGAAAAACCACGTCCGTTCAAATTATTGGAAACAGGTGTTCGTGTTATTGACACTTTAAATCCAATTGCTGAAGGTGGTACAGGTTTTATTCCCGGGCCTTTTGGCACTGGGAAAACAGTATTACAACATGCTCTTTCAAAACAAGCTGATGCAGATATGATTATTGTAGCTGCTTGCGGTGAACGTGCAAATGAGGTTGTGGAAATATTTACCGAATTCCCTGAACTGGACGATCCTCGTTCAGGCCGAAAATTAATGGAGCGTACAACAATTATCGCAAATACATCAAATATGCCTGTTGCGGCACGAGAGGCTTCTGTTTACACAGCCATGACACTTGCTGAGTATTATCGTGCAATGGGATTAAAAGTATTATTACTTGCAGATTCTACTTCACGTTGGGCACAGGCACTTCGTGAAATGTCGAACAGAATGGAAGAATTACCCGGACAGGATGCATTCCCAATGGATTTACCTGCAATTATATCTAACTTTTATTCTCGTGCAGGATTTACTTATTTAAACAATGGCGAATCAGGTTCAATTACATTTATTGGTACAGTATCACCTGCTGGTGGTAACTTAAAAGAACCGGTAACAGAATCGACTAAAAAAGCAGCTCGTTGTTTCTACGCTTTGTCACAGCAACGTGCGGATAGCAAGCGTTACCCTGCGATTGATGCATTAGATTCTTATTCAAAATATGCTGAGTATCCTGAATTACAGGAATATTTCAGAAAAAACATTGACCCGGAATGGCCTGAGAAAATTCTCTTAGCAAGAGATATTCTTATTAGAAGTAGAGAGGTTTCTGAGCAAATCAATATTTTAGGGGATGATGGTGTTCCTGTAGAATATCACGAAAGATTCTGGAAAGGTGAAGTAATGGACTTTATAATTTGTCAACAAGATGCATTTGATAAGGTTGATTGCTCGGCTTCATTAGAAAGACAAAAATACATGTTAAATAGAGTTTTAGATATTTATCATACTAATTTCACTTTCGAATCATTTGACGAGGTTGGAACTTATTTCAAACGAGTTATTAACACGATGAGACAGATGAATTATGCTGTTTACGAGACAGAAGCATATCACGAAAGGAAAAAAGAACTTAATTCATTAATCGAAGAAAGAAAGGTTGCGTAATGGAAACAAAAGCATTTCAAAAAATATATACAAAAATCACCCAGATTACAAAAGCGACTTGTTCTTTAAAAGCCACAGGTATTGGTTATGAAGAAATGGCAATTGTACATGGGCGATTAGCTCAGGTTGTAAAAATAATGGGTGAAAATGTAACTCTTCAGATTTTTTCAGGAACTGAAGGTATTCCTACAAATGCTGAAGTAGTGTTTCTAGGACGTCCTCCTGTATTAAACGTAGGTGATGAATTATCAGGACGATTCTTTGATGCTTATGGTGATCCTATCGACGGCAGGCCTGCTATTGAAGGTGAGGAGCGTCAGATAGGTGGCCCTTCAGTAAATCCTGTTCGAAGAAAACAACCTTCTGAATTTATACCAACAGGTATTGCGGGTATTGACTTGAACAACGCGTTAGTTACAGGTCAAAAGATTCCTTTCTTTGCTGATCCGGATCAGCCATACAATGAGGTAATGGCAAACGTAGCACTTCGTGCCGATGCCGATAAAATTATTCTTGGAGGTATGGGATTAACAAACGATGATTATTTATATTACAAGAATGTATTCGAGAATGCAGGTGCATTAGATCGTATTATCAGTTTTGTAAATACAACTGAAAATCCGCCTGTAGAGCGTATTCTTGTGCCTGATATGGCACTTACTGCTGCCGAATATTTTGCAGTTGACAAAAAGCAAAAAGTACTTGTTCTTTTAACGGATATGACACTTTATGCTGATGCTTTAAGTATTGTATCTAACCGTATGGATCAAATCCCGTCGAAAGACAGTATGCCGGGGTCACTTTATAGTGATTTGGCTAAGATTTACGAGAAAGCGGTTCAGTTTCCTGATGGAGGTTCAATTACAATTATTGCTGTAACAACACTGTCGGGTGGCGATATTACTCACGCCATTCCTGATAATACCGGTTATATTACCGAAGGTCAGTTATTCTTACGTAAAGATACTGACATCGGTAAAGTTGTAGTTGACCCATTCCGTAGTTTATCTCGTTTAAAGCAATTGGTTATTGGTAAGAAAACACGAGCAGATCATCCACAAGTGATGAATGCTGCAATTCGTTTATATGCCGATGCTGCAAATGCTAAAACAAAACAGGAAAATGGTTTCGACCTTACTGATTACGATGAGCGTACACTGAATTTTGCAAAAGATTATTCTGAGAAGTTATTGGCTATTGATGTAAACGTTGAGGTAGATCAAATGTTAGAAACAAGTTGGAACCTATTTGGAGAGCATTTCTCAAAAGTTGAAGTAGGTATCAAACAAGAATTTGTAGAAAAACATTGGCCTAATGAAAATAGTTTAGAAGTTTAAAGTTCAGAGTTTAGAGTTATGGCGACTATAGAAAAATTTGAAGATTTAATAGCTTGGCAAAAAGCAAGACAGTATGCTCATGAAGTTTATGAACTAACTTGTTTGGATAAGTTTTCTAAAGATTATTCCTTAGTTGATCAAATAAGAAGATCAAGTGGTTCTGTTATGGATAATATAGCAGAAGGATTTGAACGTGGAGGAAACAAAGAATTTATTCATTTTTTGTTCATTGCAAAAAGTTCTCTAGCAGAAACAAGATCGCAATTGTATAGAGCTTTTGACAGAAAATATATCTTAGATGATGTATTAAAAGAAAAGCTAGATAAAGCTGTAGAACTTTCAAAAGTAATAGGCGGATTTATTAATTACCTATTAAAATCTGATATTTCCGGCAGAAAGTTTAATACAAAAACTCAAAACACATAACTTAAAACTCAAAACTAAATTATGGCAATAAAATTTCAATATAATAAAACATCATTACAGCAATTAAACAAGCAGCTTAAGGTTCGTTTAAGGGCCTTGCCTACACTTCAAAGTAAAGAAGCAGCACTTAGAATGGAAGTTAGGCGTGCTAAAGATCAGTCGGAAGAATTGCTCAAAAAGTTGGAAGCTCGTATGAAAGAATACGATGCAATGGTTCGGCTTTGGGGAGAATTTGAAGAAGATCTGATTACTGTTAAAGATGTGAAAATGATAGTTAAGAAAATTGCCGGTGTTAAAACACCTATATTGGAAGATGTGATTTTTGAGATCAAGGAATTTAGCCTTTTTAATAAGCCCGGGTGGTTTTTAGATGGAGTGAAAATTATAGAATCATTAGTAAAGATTTCAATTGAAAGTGAATTCTTTTTAAGAAAAATGGAACTTCTGGATTTTGCACGTAAGAAAACGACACAAAAGGTTAACTTATACGAAAAAGTGCAAATTCCGGGATACGAAGAAGCAATCTCGAAAGTAAAACGATTTCTTGAGGATGAGGAAAATCTTTCCAAATCATCACAGAAAATCGTTAAAAAACGACAAGAAAATAAGGAGGCTGCATAATGATTACTCCAATGATGAAATATTCTTTTTTAATCTATCACAGGGAGTATATTCCTTTTCTGGAAAAACTTCAGGAACTGGGTGTGCTGCATATTATAGAAAAAAAGAAAGATATAGATGAAAAGATCAAGTTGTCATTGCATGAAATCAGTGAAATAAATAAGGCATTAAAGTTTTTAGGGAAAAGGAATCAGGAAGAAATCGCTGAAAGATCAGAAGAAGTTGATGGTTTGTCTTTGGTTGAAAATATAAAGAATCTTACTGAAGAAATAGTAACTATTGAGCAGGAGCAAATAACTATAAACAAAGAAATTCAGAAAGCAAAGCCTTGGGGAGACTTTAATCCTGAAATGTATAGAAAGTTAGCAGATAAAGATATTAAAATTCGATTCTTTGTTTGTAATGAAAAAAGATTTAATCCTGAGTGGAAAGCAAAATACTATCTTGATATTATTAACATAAAAGAAGGGCAGGCATATATTGTAGTTTTTCAATTAGGTGCAGGCCCTATTGATATTGTAGCAGAAGAAATTAAATTACCGGAGCAAACATTATCAGGCTTATTAGCAAAAAATGAAGCGAATAATACTCGATTAGAAGAAATTGAGAAAATATTTGATGAGTATGCAATAAAATACCAGGGAGTATTAAAAGAAACTCGTCAAAAAATACAGACAAAAACAGATTTTGATTTAGCAATTAATCATACAGAAAAGGAAGCAGAAGAAAAGGTCATGCTTCTTGAAGGTTGGATTCCAGCGGAGAAAAAAGATGAGTTAGAAAAGATGCTGGATGAGCAAAATGTATATTATATTTCTGCACAGCCAAATGGAGGAGATAATGTACCTATTAAACTAAAGAATAATAAGTTTTCGAAATTATTTGAGCCAATTGGTGGTTTGTTCTCATTACCGGGATATAAAGAGTTGGACTTAACACCTTTTTTCGCACCATTCTTTATGTTATTCTTTGGATTTTGTGTAGGTGATTCAGGATATGGATTATTGATTCTGATTGCAACAATAATTTTAAGGTTTAAAGTTGATGCAAAATTAAAACCGATACTTACTTTGGCTTCTTTCCTTGGAGCTGCAACTGTAATTATGGGAATGATTTCAGGAACCTTTTTTGGGGTCAACTTACTTGAAGTAGATGTATATCCTTTAAAGAAGATGATTCTTGAACCTTTAAATTTATTCTGGTTATCATTAATTATCGGTGGAGTACAAATCTTTTTCGGAATGATAATAAAGGCTACAAATCAAATTAAACAAAGAGGTTTAAAATATGGTTTGTCAACAATTGGTTGGATTTTACTTATTATTAGCGCAGGAAGCATAATTACTTTACAGCAATTGAATATTGAAGCTGATAAATTAATTACTTATTTACTATTTGGTATAAGTGGTGCGCTAATTTTAATATTCAGCAACCCTGATATTAATGTATTCGCAAGCGTAGGTGCTGGTTTGTATGATGTTTATAATATGGTTACCGGAGTGTTTGGTGATTTGTTATCGTATATTCGTTTATTCGCTATTGGGATTTCTAGTGCTATTCTGGGTTTGGTATTTAATCAAATAGCATCTCAATTTTTAGGTGGTAGTATTTTTAGTTACTTACCATTTATTATAATTTTATTAATAGGCCATGGGTTGAACATTTTCCTTGCAGCTTTAGGAGCATTTGTTCATCCAATGCGTTTAACATTTGTAGAATTTTATAAAAATGCCGGCTTTAATGGTGGTGGCAAACAGTATAAACCGTTTTCAAAATAAAAATAATTTATAGGAGAATAGTAATTATGGAACAAACAGCAATTTATTTAGCTTATGCAGGATTAGCAATTATGATTGCACTTTCAGGAATAGGTAGTGCAATAGGAGTATCAATGGGAGGTAATGCATCTATTGGTGCTTTGAAAAAAGACTCAGAGAAATTTGGTAATTATATGCTATTAGCAGCATTGCCTGGAACTCAAGGTCTTTATGGATTTGGTGGATACTTTGTTATTGATAAATTATTTACACTTGTTCATCCAGAAATGACATTATTTAACGGAATTGCAATTTTATCAATGGGATTATTCCTAGGATTTGTTGCATTATTTTCAGCTGTTCAGCAAGGTTCGGTAACATCGAATGGTATTGCGGCAATTGGTGGCGGCAACGATGTTTTTGGTAATACGCTTATCCTGGCTGTATTTCCTGAGTTATATGCTATTATTGCCTTTGCTGCAACTTTCTTAATAAGTGCAGGATTAGGAGCATAATAAAGAAACAATAAGAATATTTTTACGTATCATGAGACTGTGCAAATTATTTGCACAGTCTTTTTTTTATAGAATCAATAAACCATTTTTGCTATTAATTGTATAAATTTGTAAGTACTCAAACTTCATGATATGCATAAATTCCTTTTCTATATTTCTGTTCTCTTAATTTTTCTTTTATCTCAAGAAAACAGTTTAGCAAGGGATAATAAAGAAAAACTTCCACAAGAAGAGGTTGAGCATCATGAAGGGCCTTCAGAAAAGAAATTTAACCCGGGCGATTTTATTTTCGACCACATTAGGGATAGTTACGGATGGCATTTGTATTCATATAAAGGACACCATGTAGCAATTCCTTTACCGGTTATTTTGTATAGTAAAACTCAGGGACTGGTTTCTTTCTGGTCATTTAAACTTGATCATGGTAGTGATTATAAGGGATATTACACAAAGGACCCAGAATATCCGCACAGCCTTGGCATTGAGCGATTTAGAACTGTCCAGTTCGTCTACCATAATTCCGCTAATATAAAACAGGTCAG
>DAOVYZ010000123.1 GCA_030635365.1 Bacteroidales bacterium | reverse complement strand
TTTTAATGAATCTTCAAAAGACAGTTTAAGAAATATTCTACATACTCAAAAAACCTTTTTGGATAGAATAGTAAAGCTGGTTGCCTTTATTGAGCTAGAAGATCAAGTTAAATACCTTAACAATAATTTACAAAATGGTAATTATAAAGCACAAAAAGTTATTTGGTCGGCACACCTTGCACTAGCCCGATTAGACGTGGAATCTGAAATTGATTTTTGTATCGATTTAGTCAGAAACCAACCTGTTAACGATGATGTAATATATGAATTAGTCCCTGATTTAATTTTCACCAAGCAAAAGAAAGTATACGATTATATAATAGAATTATTAAACAGTAATGTAAAGAATTGCTATTCAGCAAATCCTGAAAATCCACAAAAGATTTTATGTGGATACAGAGTAATGGAATCCCTGGCCCCGGCAATAAAAAATTTCCCTTTAGAGTTAGATTCTACGGGAGACATTTTAACAGATGACTACGAAGCTGCACTCAAAACTACCAGAGAATGGTTTAATCAACAGTCAGGGGAATATGAAATAATTAAAGAAACTTATTAATTCTACTTTACAACTTTTAACACTATTTTACAATAATTCTCCGATTTAAGTTAAAGAATAGCATATACTATTTAAAATAGCCACAGATTCACAGATTTTAAAAAAAATCTGAAATCTGTGAATCTGTGGCGAATTAATGTTTGTTAATTTAGTCATCATTAATTTTTAGTAATTGGCATTGGCCTGCAAGTAAGTGTGATTTCTTGGTGATTTAGATTTTTTGATAAAAACCATTGTTTAATCAAATTCCTAATTTGCATTTCATTACCTCAAACTTACCATTCATTACCTCAAACCTGCATTTTATTACATTACCGAAAAAAAACAAATAAATCTTTCTATATTTATCTGGATTTTTTTGGATTTATAGGAATTAAGTATATAGCAATTTAATTATTTTATATGATAAAAATAAAATCAATATCACAGCTTATGATGATTTATATTCTTGGGTTTTCATTAATATGTTTATTCTTGAATCGACAATTATATGTTATAAAACATATATACCTTAAGGGTATTTGAAACCTAAATAGTTACTTTCACGCTATAATTTGATTTTTTAACAAAAAAAGAACATATTTATTAGATAAAATATTACGCATTACATGAGAAAAACACCGGCCTTTTTAACTATAGTAGCTTTACAGCTACTTAGTTTGAATAATTTTGCCTTTACTAAAGATTCTGATAATAAGTTGTCTAAATCTGAACTTATTAAAGAAAAGGTATCAGAATCATCCTTAGATTATTATATAGATCAAACAAGGCAATTTGATTTCACTGAAAATGAATTTGATAAGGAACATGAATATACCCAAGGCGAACTTGAGTTATACAGGCAGTATCAGATAAATACAGACTCTACACAATATTACCTGGATAAAGCTAATAAACTTTTAGAATTAGTTGAAAAAGAAAACAGGTATATTGACCGAATTGACCCTGAATTAATAATAAGCTTGCCTGTTGGTATAAAAACCGATTTAGGGGGATTACAATATATACTACTTATTGACGAAATAATATTCAAGCCTGAAGGAGCGTATTTCAATGCGATAATGTCACTTGAAACACCTAAAGGCAAACTTGCTTTCAAAGGAAATAATATTCCATTTTCGTTTAGCGGAGGATTGAAAGATGAAATCTTTTTAGAACTGGTTACCCCTATCCCTTTAAACTTTGGAGAAGGAATAAAAGTAATTATAAAAGCTAATAAGCAAACTTATGCTGTATGGGATTGTCATGGATATAAACGAATGGGTATTTCGGCTGATGTAATTTTTTCCGAAAGCCTTATAGTTCCCGAATCAAAAGATGGCACGGTACTAAGTGGCCAGAAAGTAACAAGCAGTTTTTCTATTGAAATGGCCGGGTGGAATGATTTGGTTGTAAGCTTAAGCCTACCTGCTTTTCAGATATCAGGAGTTGAAGGTGTTGGATTTTTGGTTAAAGATGCCGTATTGGATTTCAGTGATTACAATAATTATGCAGGAATAAAATTTCCTGAGGGTTACTCTTCATCCTATTTTGTTGAAGGAAACCGTAACCTTTGGAGAGGTGTTTACATAAAGTATGCATCAATTAGATTACCGAAAGAGTTGGGAGGCGAAGGGCAAAGAATCAGTTTTCATGCTTATGATCTTTTGATAGATGACCAGGGATTTTCAGGAGAGTTAATAGCCGAAAATCTTTTATCCCTGGAAAAAGGGAGAATTGGAAACTGGGCATTTTCTCTTGATGCAATAGGTGTCAAACTAAAAGCAAACCAGTTAACCCAAGCCGGATTTAAAGGAAAAATGATAGTCCCGGTCTTTTCTGCCGACGATCCTTTAAAATATACCGCTTTAATTGATATGGGAGGTAAATATGCCTTTACAATTACAACAACAGGTGAAAGGGATTTCCCAATTTTCTCTTCAACAATAACTCTTGCTCCAACATCATTTATCGAAGTATTAATCGAAGATAGTAAGTTTATGCCTCGTGCAGTATTAAATGGAAATGCCAGTATAAAATTATCAGGCGATGGTGTAGAATTAGCTGATATTAGTTTCGAAGCATTAGAAATAAAATCGACAAAACCTTATGTACAGGTTGGAGGCTTTTCTTTTGGTTCCGAAGCATTACAACAAAAAGTATCTAATTTCCCAATAAGTATTAATAATATTGGATTAAAGACCATATCCGACGATAAACTGGGATTATCATTTGACATAATACTGAATCTTGTAGGTGAAGGTAACGGAGGCTTTGGTGCCGAATGCGGATTAACCGTTGTAGGAAAAATGAACGAATCGGATGGTTTACAATCCTGGAGATACAGTTATATGGAACTAACCAAAATAGCTGTTGATATTGATGGTGGTGCCTATAAAATTTTCGGAAGTCTTGAGAAGTTTAAGAATGACCAGGACTATGGTACAGGATTTAAAGGACAAGCTTCGATTGAAATTATTGATTTAATTAAGATCGAAGGCATAGCATTATTCGGAAAAGTTGATGGTTACAGGTACTGGTATGCCGATGCAATGGCAACATTACCCAATGGTATACCCATAGGAATGTTTGCCTTAAATAAATTCGGAGGAGGAGCATTTCATCATATGAGGCAACTCGACCCCGGAGAGGAATTTTACAATGAAATAGGAAAAACCCAGTCCGGAATTATATACAGGCCCGACAAAGAAATTCTTATTGGAATAAAAGGTTCCATTGGACTTATCCTTAACCAGGCAGAAACCGTTTTTAATGGTGATGCTACCTTGGAAATAGTATTCAACCATGGTGGTGGATTGCGCACCATTGACTTTAGGGGGAATGCTAATTTTATCACTCCTAAACTCCCCGGAGCAGCCCAGCAGTTAGTTAAACTAAAAAGCCAGATAGAAGAGATGAAAGGAGGAGGTGATCCTAAGAGAGATAATAGCTCCTCCTTATCTGCCAGCATAAGAATATATATGAATTTTCCCGAAAAAATACTGCATGCTAATATGAAGGTGTATATTAATGTAGCTGCCGGAATAGTAAAAGGAATTGGCCCTGATGACTTAGCAGGCGAAATGGTTATGCACTTTTCACCCGGGGAATGGTATATACATATCGGTTCTCCCGACAACCCTGTGGGAATTGAAGTGTTAGGATTCCTAAAACTCGAAAGCTATTTTATGGTAGGAGATAATATTCCCGGAAGCCCTCCACCTCCCGCTGAAGTTTCAAGAATACTTGGTGGAATAGATTTAGATTATATGGGTGACGAAAACCAATTGGCATCGGGACGTGGTTTTGCATTTGGTGCCAGGATAACAATGGATACCGGCGACCTGACCTTCCTTATGTTTTATGCCCGGTTTACTGCCGGTTTGGGATTTGACGTAATGATGAAGAATTACGGAAGTGTTAAATGTAAAGGCCGTAGCAAAGACCTCGGTGTTAACGGATGGTATGCAAACGGACAGGCATTTGCTTATTTCTCAGGAAAAGTAGGAATTATCGTTAAGGTATTCCACAAAACAAAACACCTTACAATTATTGACTTAGGTATGGCAGCAGTAATGCAATCTAAACTGCCAAATCCTTTCTGGATGCGAGGAATTGTAGGAGGATATTATGATATACTGGGAGGATTAATTAAAGGAAATTGTAAGTTCGAGGTTGTAATTGGCGAAGAATGTGAAATGGTGCCCGGGGGAAGCGTCCTGGAAGGTATAGAAATCATTGCAGACATGTCTCCGGCAGACAGGAAAACCGATGTTGATGTATTTAACTCGCCACAAGCCGTATTTAATATGGAGGTAAATAAAGTTTTTGAAATGGTTGATGTGGATGACGAATTAAAAGCATTTAGAATAAAATTGGATCATTTCAAAATATACAAAGACAATCAAACTTTGGATATAAATTACGAATGGAATGCCGATAAAACAGTATTGGCTTTGCAACCTGTGGATATTATGCCCGGAAAATCAAATATCAAAGCTGTTGTACAGGTAAGTTTTGAAGAACGCGACCGTAACCTGTGGAAATCTGTAAAAGTGGATGATGAAATACTTATCGAATCAAAAGAAATTACATTCACAACCGGAGAGGCACCTGATTATATCCCGTTAAGCAATGTTAAATATTGTTATCCTATACTGAACCACTATAATTTTTACCAGGATGAGTATACCCGGGGATATGTTCAGTTAAAACAAGGGCAGGATTACCTGTTTGAATCCAATCCTGATTTTACTCAAAAAGGAAAATATAGTGCATCCAACGGCAAACAATATTTTTTCGATGTATCATATAAAGATAACAACGAAATAGAATACACTATTCCACCGGGCTTAACAGGCAACACTATTTACAGATTTGATATTGTAAACATACCTAAAGGGCAGGATGCCATTGATGCGAATATTGTAACAGGAGAAAAAACAACAAATATTGGAGAACAGGATATTACCATAAGAACACGTAAAGCAGAAGGTTCTATCCGCAACCTGAAAGAAAAATCATTAATAACCACCCATTTCAGGGCCAGTTATTATGCAACACTAAAACAAAAGTTAGATGAAACATTCATCTCAACAGGTTTTAGAGATAACATTCATTCCGATGTGCATGAACTTGGAGTTACCCTTATCGGGAAAGAACTATTTGAAAAATACGAAACACACTGGACAACAGAAATCACACCCCTAATCCGGTTCGAAGCTGTATTAACCGACAGTTATTATAACAATACAATTAAAAAACTGATATATGAACCTTACAATGCTCAATCAGAAATAAAAATAGACTGGAGAAATCCTGATTTTGATCTTGGAATTCCACCTGTAAAAGCACTTTATATAAGGCAGATACCATTTGACAAAACGCTAACAAAAGAAGAAATTGACGGAGGTTATGCTATACCAACGGCACAAGAAGGAGCATTTGTTTATAACCTCATATGGTTCTATTATAAAGATTTCTTTGATGTGCAGGGAGATGCAATGTTCTTAAGATATAAGGGAAGCAAGAATACCTGGTACGAAACACTGGCAAACACAGTATTTCCAAGAGTTAAATCAGGAACATACCCTTTCGACATAAAATATGTTGTTCCGGGAAGAAATGAAGTAAGCTCGAAATACAGGATCAATATCAGGAATACATTATAAAATAGTAAATGAACGGATGAAAACACAAATATCCACATCCCTG
Source organism: Bacteroidales bacterium (assembly GCA_030635365.1). Classification (GTDB taxonomy): domain Bacteria; phylum Bacteroidota; class Bacteroidia; order Bacteroidales; family UBA12077; genus UBA12077. Next base: position 2,716 of record DAOVYZ010000123.1, on the reverse strand, counting down.
TCAGGTCCCGATAACTATCGGGATAAACCCTGTCAGGGGTTGAAAACAGAGAAACACAACATTTTATATTTAACATAACACTATGATAAAAATAATTATCAAACCCGTATTGAAATGAAAAAATATTATTATATAATTTTCCTTATTCTATTAACAACAATAAGTCATGCGCAGGAAAATGCAAAAATAAGAGTAATAGCAAGGCCCTATAAAGATTCTGTTACTTTGCGCTGGGCACCCGACAAACCTGTAGCATGGCATTTTTTAAACGAATATGGATACCGCATTGAACGCCATACCTTAATGCGCGATGATGTTTTACTTGAAGAACCCGACTCGGCCAGCCCTTCAAACGAACTATTTAAACCTAAACCACTAAGTGTTTGGGAACCATACTCCGAAACCGATGATTATGTTACAATTGCAGCACAAGCCATTTACGGAGAATCGTTTGAAGTCACACACGGAATTGCAGGATCTGATATTGCCGAAGTAATTAACAAATCACGCGAGTTAGAATCAAAATTTTCTTTTGCCCTGCTAGCTGCCGATATCTCACCAACAACGGCAAAGTTATCGGGACTGATGTTTACCGATAAAACAGTAAAGAAAAATGAAAAATACTTGTACCTTGTAATACCCATGGTACCTAAAGAAAAAATCCCGATAGATACAGGGTATGTTTATGTGGGAGTTGGCGATTTCAAACCATTACCACCTCCTATTCGTGTACGGGGAGATTTTAACGACAAATCGGCAATGATTAGCTGGAATCATCAGTTATTTCAGAATATATATATAGCATACAAGGTTGAACGATCTGATGATAATGGGAAAACATTTAAACCCATTTCAGATAATCCATTAATTAATACATCTAAAAATGTATATGAAACACCGGAGCGTATGTTTATTATCGATTCCTTACCCGAAAATAACAAAGAATACTTTTACAGGATTAAAGGAGTTACCTCGTTTGGAGAGATATCCCCTCCATCCGAAATTATTTCAGGTATGGGTTATAAGCGTTTACCTGCTAATCCAAAAATTATCAGCTCCAATGTTTTTACAAGTAAATATGTAACACTGGAATGGGAATTCCCCGACTCTTTGAATTCAAAAATTGTAGGTTTTGACATTTTACGTTCAGAAAAGGATAAGGGCCTTTATGATACAATCAATGTGGAATTGATAAAACCCGAAAAAAGAAAATATGCCGATGAACCCCCATATTCATATACATTCTACAAAATAATAGTAGAGGATAAATACGGGCATACATACCAGTCGTACCCATACATGATACAGGTTATCGACAGCATACCTCCCGTAAAACCTGTAGGACTGGGTGGTAAAATAGACACAACAGGGATAGTACATTTGAACTGGACTAAAAACAAAGACAAAGACCTGTTCGGATACCGTGTTTTCAGGTCTAACTTTAAAAATTCGGAGTTTACTCAAATTACGGTAAGCCCTGTGGAAGATACCCTTTTTACCGATACTATAAATATTAAAACACTTACTCGAAAAATATACTATAAAATACAGGCACTCGACCATCATTTTAACCCCAGCAAATTTTCAGATATATATGAACTGGTACGCCCCGATAAAATGCCCCCGGTTTCGCCCGTATTTCATGCATACGAATCGGATGAAACAGGTATAAAATTAGAATGGTACAACAGTTCGAGTGTCGATGTATCTAAGCACATACTTTACAGGAAAGTCGAAAATGAATCGAACTGGAGAGTAAAAGAGATCTTTTTTATGAATGACTCGATAGAATCATACCGGGATACCTCAACAGCGGCAGGTATGGTTTACGACTATACCCTGATAGCTGTTGACGAAGCAGGGCTGGAATCGAAACCGGCAAAACCATTGCGGGTAAGGCAATACAAAAACAAGCTTAAACCTGCAGTTTCCAAAATAAAATACGATATCGACCGTCAAAATAAGTTTGTAATACTGGAATGGGAATACGGCCAATCGGGAGTTAAAGAATTTATGGTATATAAAGGCGACTCCATTGAAAATCTGGCACATTATGCAACGGTTAATACTTATGAATTCAGTGATAAAAAATTAAAAATAAATAATAACTATTATTATGTAATTAAAGCTGTCTTTTTTAGCGGACTGGAATCAGGAATGAGTAAAGTAATTGAGATAGACTATTAGACATGAGTATTGAGATAAGAGTACTGAGATATGAGTATCAAGACAAAAGATAAAAGTAGAAAGATAAAAGTAGAAAGACAAAAGTAAAAAGTTTGCCTGCCGAAGGGTAACGTAAGCAGGATGAAAGTAGCAAAAACCAGCAGCAGAAGGCAGTGGGCAGTAAACAAGATAAAGGATAAAAGAAAAAGTGAATGGTAAAGAAGCTCAAAACTCGGAACTCGAAGCTTACAGCCGGAAGCTAAAAACTAAAAGCTAATAACTAGAAAAATGAGATTAAAATTAAATATACTCCTTCTTATACTAAGCATCTTAATAAGCGTTAAAGTAAATGCCCAGGTATACCCTGTACAAATTAATACACAACTTACGCCTCCGTATTCTTTGCGTTTATCCGATTATGTAGCCCCCGGCACAAACCGCATAGCTGTTAATATGTTGCTTACCGACCTTAACGAACCCGAGTATTATGTACGCCTCGGGCTTACTATTGAAGGCAATGGAATAACAATAACCACAAGCCCCACTTTCG
>DAOVYZ010000093.1 GCA_030635365.1 Bacteroidales bacterium | reverse complement strand
CAAGATGCAATAATTCAGAATATTGTAGCCGGATCGATAGTTTTAGAAACCAGTGTTGTTGGGAAAATACAAGGAGTTCAGTTCCAGGGGAAGATGTACGAACCCAAAAACGAACTGTTGAAACGTGTAAAAGCACGATACCTAAAAAGATTTCCTGTAGCAATGTTAATGAAAACAAATTTGTGGGTGGTTGAATTAAGTTTTCTTAAATTTACAGATAATCGCTTAGGTTTTGGGAAAAAGCTAATCTGGGGAAAAGAGGAATCAGAAAATATCTCATAAAATGATATTAGTTACTGGAGGAACGGGCCTTGTTGGATCACACTTATTGTACCAGCTGGTTAGAAATGGTAAACCTGTAAAGGCATTGGTTAGAGACCGTGATAAAATAAAACAGGTAAAAAAAATATTTGCATATTATTCTGAAGATTACGAGAACTTAATGCAAAAAATTGATTGGGTCGACGGGGATATATTGGATTTATGTTCTTTAGAAGATGCTTTTACAAATGTACGAAAGGTATACCATAGTGCAGCAATTGTTACGTTTGACGGAAAAGGCAAAACTCAGTTAATAAAAACTAATGTACAGGGTACTGAAAATATAGTTAATTTATGTTTGGGTCATAAAATTGATAAATTGTGTCATGTTAGCTCTATAGCATCTTTAGGGAAAGCATTAAATGGGGAACTCATTGACGAAAATCTGAAATGGAATTCATCTAAAACCCATTCTGCATATACAATAAGCAAGTATAAATCTGAAATGGAAGTATGGAGAGGTATTCAGGAAGGTTTAAATGCGGTTATTGTAAATCCATCAGTAATATTAGGTCCTGGGTTTTGGAGTTCGGGAAGTGGGTCTTTGTTTACTAAGGCAGCTAAAGGAATGAAATATTTTACAGTAGGAATAACCGGGTTTGTGGATGTAAGAGATGTGGTTGATGCTATGGTTCAATTAATGGAAAGCGATATTAATGCAGAAAGATTTATTTTGAATGCAGAAAATTTAAAGTACCAAGAATTCTTTGATATAGTTGCAGAAGCAATGCAAGTTGAAAAACCTAAACAAGAAGCTACAAAAAAATTATTAAAACTTGCTATGCTTTTGGATGGTGTTGCAAGTAATTTGGGAATTAAAAAACGAGAAATCACTAAAGAAGTGGTACAAGTAAGTTTATCAGTATCTAAATATTCTAACGTAAAAGTAAAAAAAGAGATAGGAAAAACTTTTACTCCTGTCAAAATAAGTATTGGCGAAATAGCCAAAAAGTTTAAAAATGAATTAACAATACGCTAATTATTAAATAACACAAATTAGTTAGTATTGAATATTAAACAATAAAATTATGAGTAAAAAAGATAAGAAGTGGAAGGGAAAGAAGAGCCGGAGCTTTAGAATGAATAAACAAATGTTTACAAATAAGATAATTGGATTATTTTCTAACAATCCAACAAAACTATTTAACTACAAACAAATAGCAAAACAATTTGAAATAAAAGATGATTCAACAAAAGGTTTAATAACTGCAATATTATACGAATTAAGAGATTCTGGAGCCTTAGTAGAAATATCAAGAGGGAAATTCAAGCTTACAAAGCAAGGGGGATATGTAACTGGCGAAGTTCAACTTACGTTGAAAGGTACCGGCTATATTATTTCAGAAGAATCAGACGAAGATATTTTTGTAACACAATCAAATTTAAACCATGCTTTGAATGGAGATACTGTGAAGGTCTTTTTATATGCAAAAAAGAGAGGAAGACAGCCTGAAGGAGAAGTTGTTGAGATTATAAAAAGGTCAAATATAAATATTGTTGGAGTAGTAGAAGTATCGAAAAACTTTGCTTTTATGGTAGCCAACAGTCGACAAATGCCTTATGATGTATTTTTACCCTTAACAAAATTGAAAGGAGCGCAAAGTGGTGATAAGGTAGTTGTACAAATTACCGAATGGCCGGAAAAATATAGAAATCCGTTTGGAGAAGTAGTTAATGTATTAGGAAAACCGGGTGAGAATGAAACTGAGATGCATGCTATATTAGCTGAATTTGATTTGCCATATGCATTTGATAAAAGAGTAGAGGATGCCGCAAATAAGGTTTCTGATGTAATTACCGAAAAGGATTATAAATCGCGCAGGGATTTTCGTGAAATACCAACATTTACCATTGACCCTGCTGATGCAAAAGATTTTGATGATGCACTATCAATTCAAAAACTGGGAAACGGGAATTGGCAAGTTGGCGTTCATATTGCTGATGTTACACATTATGTAACACCAGAATCAATAGTTGAAAAAGAAGCTTTTGAACGTGCAACATCCGTTTATTTAGTCGATAGAGTAATCCCTATGATTCCCGAAAAACTTTCAAACAATGTATGTAGTTTGCGTCCAAACGAAGAAAAGCTTTGCTATAGCATTGTTTTTGAGCTAGATGAAAATGCAGACATTTTAGATCAATGGATTGGGCGAACAGTAATAAATTCGGATAAACGATTTAGTTATGAGGAGGCACAAGCAATAATTGAAGGTGGCAATGGAGAACTTAAAGAGAAACTGTTAGTGCTAAATGATTTGGCGAAGAAAATTCGTGCCAGAAGATTTAAAAATGGTGCCATTTCATTTGAACGTGTAGAAGTGAAATTCGACATTGATGAAAAGGGTAAGCCTTTGGGTGTATATTTTAAAGAACATAAAGAGTCAAATCAACTTATCGAAGAATTTATGCTTTTAGCAAATAAGCGGGTTGCGGAATTTATAGGTCAGGTAGAAAAAGGGCAAAAGGCAAAAACTTTTGTGTATAGAATTCATGATAAACCAGACCCCGAAAAGCTTGAGAAATTTTCGAGATTTATTCAGCGTTTTGGATATTCTGTAAATACATCAGGGCAAAAAAACATTACAACATCAATAAATAGTTTATTAGATGCTGTTGAAGGTAAAAAAGAGCAGAATGTGATTGAAACATTAGCGATACGGTCAATGGCTAAAGCTATTTACTCAACAAAGAATCTTGGACATTATGGTTTGTCCTTTAAATATTATTCTCATTTTACCTCCCCTATTCGCCGTTATCCTGATATGATGGTTCATCGTTTACTAACAGATTATATGGACGGAGGAAAAAGCAAAAATAAGAATCAATATGAAGATATGTGTAAGCATGCTTCTGATAGAGAGCGAAAGGCAGCTGAAGCAGAAAGAGCTTCAATAAAGTACAAGCAGGTTGAGTTTATGAAAGATAAAATTGGAGAGGCTTTTGATGGAGTAATTTCCGGTGTAACTGAATGGGGGTTTTATGTAGAACTAAACGAAAGTAAATGTGAAGGCCTTGTTCATATTCGAGAACTGGATGATGATTATTACTTCTTTGATGAAGATAATTATTCGATTATTGGAAGAAGAAATAAGAAGACTTTTCAGTTAGGAGACTCCGTTAGGATTAAAATATTACGTGCAGATTTAGAAAAGAAACAACTCGATTATGCTTTAGCATAAAGCTATAAAATCTATACTTAATAGTATTAAAGGCTGTATTATAAAGATTGCAATACGGAATTTAAAAAGCAATGTAATATAAATATTAAAGAGCCACCCATTTATTATGGATGGCTCTTTTTTAATATAACTTAAGTTATATCTTTTAGTCTTTAAAAAGCTCTTTTTCTTTTATTTCTATAATTTTTCCATACTTCTTAAGCTCATCCATATCAATTCTCTTTTTATCACCTACAATAGCTATAACAACTGGTGCATTTTTAAGATTTTTAGTACTAAATTCTACTATATCCTTAAATTCTAATTGATTATATATTTCTGATTTGACTTTTGCAGGATCATCATTAAATCCTTTTCTTTTCCAGCTTAATACTTCAGGGCTTAAACTTCTGAAATTTGGCTTATCAATAATAGATGATTGTGTAAGATAATCTTTAATCATCGGCATACGCTCCGACTTTTCAGGCATCTCACGAATAAGTCTATTAAATGTCTCAAGGGCTGTTAGCGTTTTATCAGCTTGAGTTCCTACATATCCAACAAAGAAATTTTGAGAACCTTTATTTAATGGAGTTCTGATTGTTGCTCCGGCAGAATAGGCTAATGAACGATATTCACGAATTTCCTGAAGAACTAAACCGGAAAAACCGCCACCAAAGTACATTTTAAAAGCATCAATATAAGCTTGTTGATCAGGATTGTAATTTTCCTGATTTGCAAAAAAGAAAATTTTACTTTGAAGAGCTTTTTTCTTATTTACAAAATAGACAATATTTTCTTTATATTCTTTAACCTGTTTATCTTGTGGGGAAGAGGTTTCTTTTAAATTGTCTCCAATTTCCAAATTAGTAGCAAGTATCCTGGCAACTTCTTCAGGGGTTTTTTGTCCTACATAATGTATTTCAGTTTCGTAATTACTAGCCTTTTTAAAAGCAGCAATAAGCTCACTTGTAGTAAGAGCCTTAATTTTTTTAAGAGTTAATCTGTCAATAAACTCTGATTCATTTCCATATTTTAAATTCTCAAAAAGGGCACTGGCAACAATATCTACTTCAGATCTTTCCATTTTCCTATCGGCTTTTTCATCTTCAAGAATATTGCCCAGCTTATTTTCTTCCAATGTAGGATTATTAATTAATTCATTAAGGAGCACTACTGCATCAGGGAGAGATTCTTCAATTCCTTCAATGCTTATTGTTGTATAGTTATCATCTGTAAAAATTGAATAACTACAGCCAAGTTTACTAAACTCTTGTTTTAGTTCACTAACAGATTTTGAACTTGTTCCTGCATAGTTCATTACATCACCTGCATATCTTAGTAAAGGAAATGCTATTTCACCTGCACCAAACTTTATATCTAAGGAAAAAATATCATTCACAGGATTATTAACATGATAAAAATGTAAATTATCTTTTAATTCGTTACTGGCAAGATCTTTTTCAAAATCAATATAATCTGGTTCAAGATTAGTTAAAGGTAGTGATTCCAGATATTTAGTATATTCTGATTTTTCATTATTTTTTGATACTACAGGTTCGTATTCGGGTTTATCAATTTTTTCCGGTTTAGAGAAGCCCATTTTTGAGTAGAATGCTAAAAAATTACTTCCAAAATACTTATTAGCTACGTCTAATACATCTTGTTTGGTAATAACTTGTACTTTTTCAGGATAGTTGAAAATTTCTTCTAACTGTTCATCTCTGGTAAATGCTTCACTAATCAAGTATGCTTTATCTTGAGGATTTTCTATAGATTGTTGATACTTTACATACAAATCTTTTTTAGCAGCATCAATCTTCCAATCATCAAAATTACCTTTCTTCAGATTTTGTATTTGTTCTAATACAAGTTCTTCCGCAGAAATAAGTTTTTGACCTATTATTTTAGGAATAAAAAGTATAATTGTTACTCCATGGTCATCATATGGCAACGGAAATACCATTGCTTCCATCAATTTGTTTTCTATGCTTAAGTTGTCAATCAATCCTGATTGATTGTAGTTTGATAAAATATTGTATGCAATATCTAAAGCTATTTTATCAGGGTGTCCATTGGGAACAGTTCTAAAGCCAAGTAAGCCAAGTTTTATAGGGCTTAATTTTGCTTCAACAAATTCACGGCCATTAAAAGGTTTCTCTTCCCATACTTTTCGTTCTGGAACCACTCCACTTTCAAGTTGTCCAAAGGATTTTTCAATTAAGGGCTTAACAGTTTCAGAATCAAAATTTCCTGATAGAATCAAAGCCATATTATTCGCAACATAATATGTTTTGAAAAAATCATACATTTTTGTTAACGATGGGTTCTTTAAATCATCAATTGTTCCAATTAGTGTTTGTTGCCCATAGGGATGATTTTTGAAGAAATTTTTCTGAAATTTTTCAAATAAATTAGAAAAAAATTGGTCGGCATACATATTCTTTTCTTCATAAACTACTTCAAGTTCCGATTGGAATCCTCTGAAAACAGGTTCCTTTAACCTATGTGAATATAATTCTAACCATTTTTCCATCTGATTTGGAGGAAAAGAATTATAATAAACCGTTTGATCAGGGCCGGTTCCTGCATTCAAATTTTTACTTCCCATACTATTTAATAAATTGCTAAATTCATTAGGGATAGCATATTCATTAGCTTTTACAGATTCTTCATTTATCTCCTTTTGGATAGCTTTTCTTTTTTCTTCATCGGTTGTTTTTCCCAGTTTATCGTAAAGTTCAAAAATTTTGTCAATATGTACTTTTTCTTTTTCCCAATTTGTAGTTCCAAGCTTTGTGGTACCTTTAAAAAGCATATGTTCTTGATAATGTGCCATTCCGGTTGCATCAGCAGGATCATCTTTTCCTCCTGCTTTGGTTACAACCATACCAAAAACTTCAGGGGAATTGTGGTCTTCGTTTAAATAAACGGTTAGCCCATTTTTAAGTTTGTATTCTTCAACTTCTTGTGCATTTGTAACATTAAAGAATAAGCAAAATGCTAAACTAAATAGTAAATAATTTTTTAATTTCATCATACAATTATTTTAAGTTATAGTTAATTAGTATCCTTGAATTACAAATTATTACATTTTAAACTAAAAAAGTATAGTTATTTTCTATTAAGTAAAAAGAATTTAAAAATTATCTTAAATCAATGATTCCATCTGGATTTACAAAAATAAATGGTTTAAATTTTATCTTTACCATTAAAAGTAAAGATAGATTTTCATGATAAAGATTACTCAATATTTAAAGGATTTTTTTAATTTATTTTTTCCTGATTTATGTGTAGTTTGTAATACACATTTAGTAAATCAAGAGCTATTAATATGTACCAAATGCCTATACAATTTACCTAAAACTTATTATCATAAGGAGCCGGAAAATCCTGTATCTCAATTATTTTGGGGTAGAACCAAAATAGAAAACGCAACTGCATTTTTTAAATTCTATAAAGGAAGTGACTATCAACAAATGATGCATAAGTTTAAATATCATGGAAATAAAGAAATAGGTTATATCCTTGGAAAATCTTTTGGAAACCAATTAAAAGAAAGTGCTTTTAGCCAGATTGATATGATTATACCTGTTCCACTACATAAATCGAAACTAAAGAAACGCGGATATAACCAAAGCGAATGGATTGCAAAAGGATTAGCTGAAAGTTTGCAAAAGCCCGTTTCTACCGAAAATTTATTTCGACAAATCCATACTTCTACTCAAACGCAAAAAAATCGTTTTGAACGCTGGCAAAATGTGGAAGGTATTTTTGGCATAAAACAAAACGAAGAATTTGTGGACAAACATATTTTATTAATTGACGATGTAGTAACTACTGGTTCAACTCTTGAAGCGTGCGCATTTCAACTATTAAAACTAAATAATACAAAAGTGAGTATTGCAACTTTAGCTTTTGCCGATTATTAAATGTTACTTAATTTTCAACCACTTTTGTTTTTGATTGTTCTACTTTTGAAAATATAAAAATTGAAATGGATTTTATAACTACAAAATATACTCCCGGTATTCGTCCGCAAGTAACACTGCCCGCAAACCAAATGTTTTTACTGCTGCAAGAAGATGGTATTCGCAAAATGGTGAGCGACCATTATAATTTATTAGTTGAGAGTGAGATTAAAGATTTATTTCCTAAAAATCCTATTGCGCTTGAAAAAGCAAAGGAGCACTCGGCGGATTTTTTTATTCAGATTTGTGGTGGCCCAATGTATTTTAATGAAAATCGTGGCCGCCCGAGATTAAACCAGCGACACCAACCTTTCAAAATAACTGCTGAGGCTCGAGAAATTTGGCTCGACTGTTACAAACCAGTTTTAAAAGATTTAAACCTACCCGAAAATGTAATTCAATCTTTTTGGAATTATTTGGATGTGTTTTCAAAATGGATGGTAAACTCGTGATTGGCAGAATGCCATTATTTCAATTTTACATCTTACACATTAAACATTAATAGAAATCCGATGTTAATAGTTAAAAATAAGAATTAATCATCTTAAATTATTAAAAATGAAATCGTTTAAAATTGTATTGATTGCACTTTTTGCAGTCGTTTTATTCTCTTGTAATCAAAAACCAAAACAAGTTGAATCTCAGCAAGAATCAGTTCAGGAAAATGTGGCTTATTTCCGACACATTCAATTTACTGAAACACCATGGGATATAGAAAAAGGAACTCATTCTCTTACCGCAGAAGAAGCCCAAAGTGTAAATAATTATAAATTTACGTACAACGAAAGTAAACAACTCGAATCTGTTGAATACAACAGGAATGGTGTTTTGTTGGATTATTCGTCGATTGGTGCTGCAAAAATTACCTACACTTATGAAGCTGACAAGCAGATTAAGCATTTTTTGAATAACAAAAATGAATCGGTGAAAAGTGGGGGTGCATCAATTTTGGAATATACTCTAAATGAATCGGGAATGAGAATCGCCATGCGTTTTCTGGGTGAAAATGGAGAACCTATTGAAAACAGAAACAACATTCATAATTTTGTTTGGACGAAATTAGAGAACGAAATGATTCAGGAACTTCGCTATAATTTAGCGAAAGAAGAGGTTGTTATGAATCCATTCTGCCCTTTCTACGAACTTCGATTTTCGTATGATGAAAAAGGTTATTTAGTAAGAATGGCTAACTATATGGCAGATACTCTTTACGATTGTACTGAGGAAAATTGTGGCGATATTGGTGTGTCTTATTTCTTATTCAAAAATACAAAAAACGGCGATGTTCTTAATTTTTCGGTTCATAATACCGGAGGACAACTTTCCAATTTATACAGTGGATGGGCGAAGAGAGCTAATGTTATAGATGAGAATGGATATATGTTGGAAGTTACGCAATACGACCAGGATGATGAACCTTTAAGCGGGAAAAGACTTCCAGTTACAACTTCGGTTTACGACGAACATGGTGCTATGGTGAAACGAATTACAATGGATATAGATAAAAATGTAGCTAATAATCCAAACAATGGTGTTGCTGTGGTTGAGTATCAATACGACGAAAAAGGTCGTCGTACCGGAAGTGTTCAGTACGATAAAGATGGTGCTGTTGTTGAAAAGAAAAGTTAATTAATATTTTTCTGAATTTATTATGTACAAACTAAAATTAGTAAGCCGATTTTTTGTAATCGCTTTTTTTTCTTTTTTAATTTCCTGCTCAAGCGGAGGAGATAAAAAGAAGGCAACTGAAACGAAAAAAACTCCAGCAATAAAATCGGCACCAGTTGAAATTAATGAAGAGGCAAAAGCATTACTCGGCTATTTAGATGAAATGGGCGACTATGTGAATGGTCGGAATTTTCCTTCACTAATTAAAGCTACTTCGGTTTATGAGGAACTCAATAAAAACAATCTAATTATTGATTTACGAGCTTCTATCGATTTTAAGGAAGGCCATATTAAGGGAGCAGTAAATGTTGCGATGACTAGTTTGCCTGAGTACTTTTCAAATGATATTAAACCTTTCGAGTACGAGAGAATAATATTGGTTTGTTTTTCGGGACAAACTTCGAGTTATTCTACTTCTCTTTTACGTTTAATGGGCTACGGAAACGTTTACGCT
>DAOVYZ010000058.1 GCA_030635365.1 Bacteroidales bacterium | reverse complement strand
CGTTTATTGAATGGCATAAGGATGCAAAAGTAATTTGAAAGTAAATGATAAAAACAGTTAATAACAAGTATTTAAATAACATGGATGACGTAGGCACAGCCTACGCCAAACGGGAAGAAGAGCCGCTGTCGGCATTTTCAAATCATAGTGTAATAATGATAAATGGTAAAATATATGACCCATCATATGGCAAAATTTACATTGATTTGAATGATTTTGAAGACAAAGCTATTGAGGGCTATACTATTGGAACAAATATGAAAGATAAAATAAAAATAAATGGAGAGTTTTATCAGACTTATAAAATATATTTTAGAAAAAATGAAAACAAAAATGACCTTGAACTTTATTAAAATAATAAAAAACAAAATTATTTTAATTTTCTTTATAACTAATATCTACAATATTAGTGCTCAAGAAAAAATAAATTTTGACACAATTGCATTAATTGATAGGGCATATTTATATAATAATATATTATACAATCAAAATATAATAAATGTTAATGATTCTATTAATGGTTTAAGTTTTTCAGATCATCACCTTTTTGTTACAACTATTAGTATAAGAATAACAGAAATTAATGGATTTAATAAGCCTAAGTTTACTATAACAGATCATAGTTATAATCAACATTCATTCATAAATCCATTTATCTGGGATGTTATTAGTGATACAACCTTTGGTTATCTTAGTGTAGGACTTAGTAGTTCTTCATATTTTACTTTTTATAATGATCCTTTAATGCAAAAGGATACTTCACAATTAATAAAAGAATCTATGGAATCATGGCAGGCTTATGAAAGGGGAGAAATAACTTATGATGAGATGTATAAATTAGACCCCTATGGTAGGCATAAATCTTTTAGAAACAGACGTGAGGTAAATGTTTTAAGAAATTATTTTGATTACTACACATTACCTTTTGTTGCAATTAAATTTGAAACAATGTATAATAAAACTCAGAAAAGCAAAACATATTGGAAAGCAAGGAATGTTACCTGAGATTTAATGAAAATTGAAGGAAGAGATTACCTGGCTTTTTTAAGAACAGAAAATTGCCTTTATTCATGGGAGTATTATTATCCTGCAATTGGTGAACAAGATAAAAAAGAAAAGCAGGTACATTGTTACTGTTCTTCAAGAAAACAACCTGAATATTTTAGCAAAGATTCCTTATTGGCTAAAAATAAAAGAACAGAACAATATTTTAAATGGATAGATTTTGATCTTTTGCCTGACTTTGAAAATGCATCTTATAAAGCAATTAAGGATACCCTGTTTTTTGACGGGCATTTTAAGGCATACCTACAAGGAGAAAATATATTTATTATCAACCAAAAACATGGGGAAATATACTTTTTAGATAAAAAAGAGATAATAAAAATTGGCACAATTGATTTAATGAGTTATAAATATAAAATAGATAATGTTAAAGTATACATTGAGGATAAAGATAATGACAGATTAATATTTTTTGCCCCGATCAAATGGGAAAAAGAGAAATATCCAAAACCAAATATAGAGGTAATAAAAAATGATAACGACATTGAAAAGATTTTTGGTAAGAATGTAAAACATTTGATTTCTAATTAAAATGAAAAGAAGCATAATGCTCGTAAGTAAACAAGTAGTTTGTGACCCAGATGAGCGTAGGTTAAAAAAATAAATGACAAAACAGTTCGGCGTAGTTTTTAACTACGTCGTATTATAGAAGTAGCTTTCAGCTACGTTTATTGAATGGCATAAGGATGCAAAAGTAATTTGAAAGTAAATGATAAAAACAGTTAATAACAAGTATTTAAATAACATGAATGACGTAGGCACAGCCTACGCCAAACGGGGCTCTTAGCTACAACTAAAAAATAAAAATAAAATGTCACAAGCTTATCAAATAAAAGATCAGTCAGCAGCACATTATGTAACATTGCAAATTGTGCAATGGGCTGATATTTTTACACGTAAAATATATCGTGACATTGTTATTGAAAGTTTAAAATATTGTCAAAAAGAAAAGGGATTGGAAATTTATGCATATGTTATTATGAGTAACCATATTCATTCATTAATTCGAAGTGCCCAGGAAAATTTAAAAGAAATATTCTCAAATAAATTTATAGAACAAAAATTAGATTACCTGCCCGTCCGGCAGGCGGGTATTCATAATAATCCTGTAGTATCGGGTATTGTTGCAAATCCAGAGGATTATATATACAGTAGTGCCGGAAATTATGCAGATTTAGAAAGTATATTAGATATTATTGAAGTTAGCAGAACATGGAAGGCTTATTAAAAAGTTGCTACAAGCCACATATAAATAAAGACGTAGGCAAACTTGCCTGCTGCAAGCAGGGTCTACGCCGAACAGGGAATGAAAGGGCAGACAAAAGAAAGTAAATATTAATGAGTCAATAAAATTTTAAATTATAGAAAAGAAAACAAAAGATTCGTTTATACATGAAAGTTTTTATGTAAATTGTAAAATATTAATATATAAACGAAACTTTACATATTAGAATATGATTAAATACAAACAAAAATATATTAAACGCCCTATTTACCTCGATTCGATTAAACCGTATATTGATAAAGATATTATTAAAGTTTTAGTCGGGCAACGGCGTGTAGGTAAAAGCTACATGCTTTTCCAAATAATGGATGAAATTAAATCAATACATAAAAACCCGGAAATCATATATATTAACAAAGAATTTCATGAATTTGAGTCAATAATAACACATAACGATTTATTGGATTATATAACAAGTCATGAAAAAACGAAAGGCACAAAATATATTTTTATCGACGAAGTACAGGATATCACTCATTTTGAAAAAGCTTTAAGAAATTTGCAAGCCAAAGGAGGGTATGATATTTATTGTACAGGCAGCAATGCGAAATTATTATCGGGCGAACTGGCTACATTTTTAAGTGGCAGGTATATAGAAACAAAAATTTACAGTTTGTGCTATAGCGAATTTTTAGAATTCCATAAACTTCAAGGCAATAAAGATTCCTTAACAAAATTCTTTAAATATGGGGGCTTACCTTATTTAATAAATCTTGAGTTACAAGATCATATTATTTATGATTACCTGAAAAATATTTATGCTGCAATTCTTTTTAAAGATATTGTTAAGCGGCATAATGTTCGAAATATAAGTTTTTTGGAAAATCTGGTAAAATATGTTGCTGATAATGTTGGCAGCCTTGTCTCATCCAAAAAAATAAGTGATTTTTTAAAATCGCAACAAATTCAAATTTCACCCCAATTAGTTTTAGATTACCTGAGCTACCTGGAATTGGCATTTTTTATCTTTAAAGTATTAAGAACAGATATCCGGGGCAAAAAAATATTTGAAATAGGCGAAAAATATTACTTTGAAGATTTGGGGCTGAGGCACTCCATAACGGGATACAAGACTACTGATATTAATAAAATATTGGAGAACGCAGTATATCAGCATTTAAAAATATCAGGATACAATATCAAAATTGGAAAATCAGGTGATAAAGAAATAGATTTTATTTGCGAAAAATCAGGAAAGAAAATATATGTACAGGTTGCATACATACTACAAGATGAAAAAACCATTAAACGTGAATTTGGAAATTTATTGGAAATTAAAGATAATTATCCTAAATATGTTGTAAGCATGGATGAATTAGTACAGGGTTCAAACTATGAAGGAATAGAACACATGAATATACAGGATTTTATTTTAAAACTAAGATAATGAAAGCCGTTTGCAGTAAACATTCCGTGAAGCCTATCATAGCGGTGCAACAGATAAAGTTACCAAAAGGCAGATGCAAAATTTTGAACTTTAGACATATAATATGAAACAAAAAAACATAAACCACAAAGATCACGGAGTCCCGATAATTATCGGGATCACAGAGAAATATAAGAAAACTCTGTGTTCTCTGTGATATAACTCTGTGTCCTCTGTGGTTAAGAAACCAGCTAGCGCTCGTTTACTCGCTGTCGCTCATGAGAAAAGTTGTAACGCGTGTGGCAAGCAAGACAGGAAAGGTAAAGTAAGAAAGATAAAAGGAAAAAGATAAAAGAAGTGCAGCGGAGGCAGTTTGCAGTAAAAAGTATTATCAGAAACGAGAAATTTAAAACTTTAAATATTATGAAAACAAAAAGAACTTTACAAGCATTGTTAATATGTGTTGCAGTAATTGCAATAATTGCTGTTTCATGTAAAAAGGACGATAACGACAATCCGGTAATTGAAGTTATCAGCCCGGCAGATAACCAGCAGTACTTTTTTGGAGATACGGTTTTTATTAAAGTACGCGCGTATGACAATGACGGTTACATTACAGATTTAAATTTTTATATAAACAACAACAATGTCAGTATTGATGGAAATAAATTAATTTACGATTATAATTGGTTAATTAATGATAACTTCCCTCCTGCCGATTATACCGTTAAAATTGAAGCTATTGATAACGAAGCTGCAATTACTACTAAAGAAATAACTGTAACTGTTGCCGAATCGGAACCTGTACCTGATTTCTACAGCAACATAAACACTTCTTTGGTGGGCAATACAGTACAGTTTACCGATATATCAAAAAGAAAAACCACTTCGTGGTTATGGGATTTTGGCGACGGGCAGCAAAGCTCACTGCAAAACCCCGGGCATAAATATAACACTGCAGGCAAGTACAATGTTAAACTAACCTCATCAAATGAGTATGGTGAAAGTTCTGTTACAAAAAACAATTTTATTACTATAATCGACAGTGTACTGACAGATATTGACACAAATGAATACAAGCTGGTAGTAATAGGCAAACAAATTTGGATGGCAGAAAACCTAAAAACCACGCGTTATGCCGATGGCTCGGCTATGATTGATGGCACAAACCTGGTTTTTAATACTGATGAAACAGAAAATTCTTATTATTATGTTTACGAAGACAATAGTACCTATTTGGAAGAGTACGGGCGATTGTATAACATAGCAGCTTATTTAAACGGCTACAATTATGCAGAATCTGCAACGGATAAAATACAGGGTGCGTGCCCCGATGGCTGGCATGTACCAAGCATTAATGAATGGTACGAGTTAATCAACACCCTTGGAGGAATAGAGGTAGCCGGGGGCAAGCTTAAAACCAAGGGTTACGATTACTGGCTGGCTCCAAATACAGGGGCTACCAACGAAAGCGGGTTTAGTGCTAAAGGAGGAGGGTATGGAATGGGTGCAGATACTTATAAGTATTTAAAACGTGTTGCTTATTACGGTACATCAAGTAAAGATTATATATTAAATTTATTCGGTGACAGAAATAACGTTGATGAATTAGATGTTCCTTTTGATTTAATTCAATTTGAAGGTATATCTGTCCGTTGTGTTAAAGATTAGGAGGGAAAAGACAAAAGGGAAAAGCTTGCCTGCCGAAGTGCAACGGAGGCAGGATAAAAGGAAAAAGTAGGAAGCAGAGGTAAGGCAGGTTGAGTGTGTCATGCTGAGTAATGTCATGCTGAGTTTATCGAAGCATATCCAAGCATGTGGAAAAGAGCAAAGATGAAAGATATGAGTAGTGTATCAAGATAAAAGATAAAAGGAGAAAGCTTGCCTGCCGGAGTGCAACGGAGGCAGGCTGGAAGCTAATAGCTAAAAGCTAATAACTAATAAGTAGAGTAGAATTATAAAAAATGAGAGTTATGAAAAAGATACTGATATTACTTTATTTGTTTTGCATTTTATCCGGCAATAAAATATTCGGGCAAAACTTAGGTGGTTTTACAGAAGTATGCCCTGATACCGTATACCAATATAATGCATTTGGAGTATGCAAGGATGGTTGGTGGTGGACAGGCCCTTCCGGTGGCGAAACAATTGAGCTTACTGTTGATGGCAGAAAAAATCATATCTCTTGGTATGAAGAGCCTGGAACACACCAAATAGGCTTAAGAGTAGCTAGTGACCCCTCGAACTGTCCTAACAAATTACCTTCCCCAATTATAATTACCAAATCGGTGAGCCTTTTAAGCCTTCTTACCCCCAAATCCGACACCATAAGCAGCTCAACCAATATACTTAAAGAAAAAATTGATGATTACCCTCCAACGAGCATTGCCATTTGCGAAGGCTTAACATACTGGTTAAAAACCGAACGGGTAAAAGAAAATATAACGGCTAATGCAGGGCAATTACGTTACCACTGGTATTACACCCAGGATGATATTGCCAATAATAACTGGACAAAATTAACAACCGGAACAAGCAATATAACAGGAATACAACTGGATACCGTTACCCCTGCACTTGACCCCGGGAAAAATATAAGTTTTAAAGTGGAAGTATGGTCTGTATGCGAAAGCAATAAAAAATTTGGCTTATCAAATGCCATAGCCCTTAAAGACTGTTTCGAAAATTACGGTTTAACAACAATAATAACCAACCCCACCTGCTTTAATTCCAACGATGCTACCATCGTACTCGACAGCATTCCTGACCCGTCGCAGTGCTCTGCATACGACCCTACCAAGCCCGTACATGATAGTATATCCCTCTCAATTACCCGCTTGGTAGAAATGGTAGGCGGCCAATGCTATAATACCCCTGCAGGAGGGGGGGCAACAACCGACGATGGATATTGCAGAACAGGATATACCGCCAACTACAAATTCAAATACACTTCGCCCAATGAACTCATCAAGGATATCATGATTATAGATGATAAAAACCCAAACGGAAATGATACCATAAAAGGGATTGCCGAAGGAATTTACCGCATTACAATTGAAAATGATATTTTTACCCCGCATGTATTTTATTCCGATACAGTAAAAGCACCCGACACCCTAAAATTTAAAAGTGCTTTTGCCAATACCTATTATTACGATAATATCCCCCGGGGTAACATTCCGGTTATAGGAGGTGGAACCGATACCATAAAACTGGAAATTGAGGGTGGTAACCCGGGAGATTACGGCTATGAAATTTACAATGGGGCAAATGTTCAGGTGTACTCCGGAACAGCAGCCAAAAACAGCCCGTCGGACACTGCATTTTATGCCGGTGGAATACCGGAAGGCAGTTATTATGTAAAAGTTAAAGATAGCAAAATGTGCTTCAGTTTGCAGGATTCAAATACAGTAGTTTTAACCGAACCCCTGCCCCTGGTTATCGATAGTGTTTTATATAATCCTGTTGATTGCCATACCGATAATACAGGAAATAGTACCAACGGGTTAGCCCAGGTTTTTATTAATAATGGCATTGGGCCGTATTCCCTTTATTATGGAGCTATTGAATATGATGATGTAAACACTGCCAGCATTGAACATGTATATAAGCTGGAAGTTGATAGTTTAAGGGCAGGGAATTATAATTTTACGGTACGGGACCGTTTTGGAAATACCTCTTCAGGCTCAATAGCCAATATTACCCAACCCCCGTATTTGTATTTTACACTCGACTCAACCTATAGCCCCAAATGCATTGGAGGCCTGGATGGAAAAGCATTTGTAACAGGGCATGGAGGGAACAATGATTTTTATAATGCCGGAAATTATACATTCGAACCTTTTCCAAAAACTACCATCGATGATTCTATCGTGGAATTTTCCAACCTCGATACCATACAATATATAACTTACATCGAAGATTCAAGAAATTGTGGGTATACCGGGAATATAAAAGTAGCCCCTAACCCCGGTTATGTGCGTATAAATTATATCGATTCGGCAGAAATTACCTGTAAAGATTACGATGACGGGTGGGTTGAGTTTGGAGGCCTTAAAGGCGATACCCTGCCCGGAATTGGCTATACTTTCTATATCGACAATATGGATACACCCCACGGTACAGGCAATTCCATAAAGATCGAAAATCTTACTCCCGGTGAACATACCCTGGCAATTGCTGATGATAATGACTGTATGAATCCAATGGCAACGTCAGACAAAGATTTCTACAAAAGACAAATATGGGTTGAAGAACCCGATACCATTAAGGTAAGTAAAGAAATACAAAATGTTAAAATTAAAGGTACCAATACCGGTAAAATAACATTTACTATTGGAGGTGCTAACGGAGAATTCGAATACAAATTTCTTAATAATCAATCAAAAGATACCCTTGAAGCCGGCATTACAAATGATACTATTATCATTGACAGTTTATATGCCAACGACTATGAACTACTTGTTAAAGATAATATACATGCCTGTACCAACGGCGAATCGGATTGGTATACGGTAAACCAGATTAAAATTACCGAACCCGAAAAATTCCTCGGTATTTTAATCGATAACTCCGATACCATTGTAAGCTGTTTTGGCAACAACGATGGATTTGTAATTATCTCTGGCGATGGGGGTTGCGATGAAAATTTTACCTATGGAAGCGAAAAAAGTAATATTACTCTAAACAACGGAGAATTTCCGGGCCTTGGAGCCGGGGAACATACTTTTTATGTTAAAGATAATTGCGGTATTATTGATTCAATAACTGTTACAATATATCAACCCGTCCCGCTTTCAGCCTCAATAAGCTCTGTAACAGGCCTTAGTTGTTTTAATAGTTTCGATGGTATAGTGAACCTTCACATAACAGGGGGTACTAAACCATATTATTATTCTACCGATAACGGAATTACAACTATTCAGGATACCATAATTTACGATTTGCCGGCAGGTAATTACAACATCCTGGTAAGCGATGCCGGTAACTGTACTTTCAATGTAAATGCAACAGTAACCCGGCCTGCCGAACTGATTATCGATTCAGTTGCCATTACCGGGACATTATGTAGCAAATCAAATGGATCTGTACAGGCATATGTAAGTGGGGGTACTGCACCTTATACATACCAATGGAAAAACGAATCGGGTACAATAGTATCAAATAGCAGTTTAACCGAAAACCTTTCAAGTGGAAATTATTCACTTTATGTTACCGATGCCAATTTATGCGATACAACAAGAACCAGTATTGTTACCAATACCGACGGCCCCATAATTTCGGTTACAGGAACAAGCCCTGCTAGTTGTTCAGGTTACTCCGACGGGAAAGTATATTTTAATGCCGATAATAGCCGGGGAGTACAGCCTTTTACACTCGATTTGTATTACAATAATGGAAGCACCCCTGCCCTGTCAATCAACAACCAGGCTATTGGCAACGATTCCATAACAGGATTAAGCGATGGTGAGTACCTGCTTAAATTAACAGATGCGAATAATTGTATCTCTGTAGCTTCTTTCGAAATTACTACTCCCGAACCTTTGAGTATTGTACCGGATGAATTAAACAATCCCGTTTGTTATGGCTATTCCGATGGTTCCATAAGTATTAATGCTATTGGTGCTAATGGCAATTACAACTACCTGTGGAATACCGGTGCAACAGGATCAGGCATATCAAACCTTGCAGCAGGAACATACCATATTACTGTTAGCGACAGTAAAGGCTGTAATGCCGAAACTGAATATGAACTAACTAATCCCGAACAGTTACGTATTGATTTAGGTGAGGACAAAACCATTTGCGAAGGACAGAATTATACATTATCGCCCGGGGAGTTCCAAAACTATACCTGGAAATATGGTACGGAAATTATAGGTACCGAATCTCAAGTCACGGTTAATAGCCGGGGGCAATATTCCGTATTAGTAGAAAGTAACGAAGGCTGCTTTGCTTCCGATACATTCAATTTAACAGTTTCTACCGACTTATTGGAAGCCGAATTTTTAATGCCCAGCGAAGCTTTTGTGAGCGATACTGTAGTTATTATAGATATCACATGGCCTGAACCTGAAGAAATCTTCTGGGATTTTGACCAAAGCATTATAAGGATTCATTCAGAACAATACCTCGAAGAAATTGCTTTTAATGCACCCGGCATATACAATGTAAAACTTACTTCGGTAATGGCTATATGTATCGATTCGATAAGTAAGCAAATTACGGTTAAAGAAGTACCTGAAGAAAATCCTGAAGAAGCAAAACTGGGGGCTGAATCAATCATTAAAAAGTTTAATGTTTATCCCAATCCAAATACGGGGCATTTCTATGCCGATATTGAATTATCTGAAAAAACAGATATTGAGTTAAGAGTATTTAACATGCAGCAAAATAGTTTTACCCTCATCGATAAATATTATAATTCCGATAAATATTTAATCGATTACGGATTTACAAATATTAATACAGGTGTTTACCTGGTTATTTTATATGTGAAAAATGAGAAAAAAACAAAACGGGTATTAATAGCAAAATAGTGGAAGAAACTCCGTGGAACCGTTTTGAGCGGTGCTGAACTTTGAACTTTGAACTTGAAACCATGCCTTCGGCAGGCAAGCTTGAAATTTGAAACTCACAGCTAAAAACTAAAAGCTAATAGCTTGAAACATGAAACATAAACACTACATATTACTATTTATAATAAGCATCTTAATAAGCGTTAAGGTAAATGCCCAGGTATACCCTGTACAAATTAATATACAACTTATACCCCCCTATTCCCTTAAGCTATCCGATTATGTAGCCCCCGGCACAAACCGCATAGCTGTTAATATGTTGCTTACCGACCTTAACGAACCCGAGTATTATGTACGCCTCGGGCTTACTATTGAAGGCAATGGAATAACAATAACCACAAGCCCCACTTTCG
>DAOVYZ010000212.1 GCA_030635365.1 Bacteroidales bacterium | reverse complement strand
GTATTCCCTTAATTTTTCTTCAGGTTTCATTTTAGAACTAACAATTTCCTGCATAGGAACTACCATATTTGAAGTTTCTTTTTCTAATACAGCTTCGTAAACTTCGTCCTTACTTTTAAAATATTGGTAAATTGTTCTTCTCCCTTTTTTTGCCGCATGTGCAATATCATTCATTGTTGTTTTATAAACACCAAGTCTTCCAAATACCTTTAAAGCAACAGATATGATAGTATCTTTTGAATTTTTCATTTGCATATTTCATTTTTGCACACTTGCACAATTTATGAGAGAGAGTGCAATTTATAACTATTTTTTTAAATGAACAAATGAATATTTTAGATTAATGGAGAGTAAGTTTTATAAGTATAACTCAAAAAGATTATTCAATGCATTTTTAAGATAAAAAGAGGAAACAAATTTTTTGTTTCCTCTTATGTATAATTAATCCTAGCAAGATATTTAATTCACGCTTTTACCATATCCTGTTCGTCCATGCCTCCTTCCATATTCATGCCTTCTGTCGTGTCTTCTTCCCTGGTGACGATTATGAATTTGGTTACTATCATAGTATACTTTTTGTTCATCTGTTAATATGCTTCTCACTTCTTTTCTATGTTTTGCTGTTAGTTTCATCATTTTATTCTGGATACCAGTCATTTGGTCGATAACAGAATTTACATCTTTAATATCTGAGTTGTCAGAGGTCATTAGTGTTTGTTTTTTAGCCCTTAACTCATTTTTTTGGTTTCTGTATTCATTCACTTCTTTTAAATGAGCAATTCTGAGAGTTTCAATTTTAGCTTGCTGATCTTCGGTTAAATCCGGAATCATACGACAATAGCTAGATCTTAAATTTTGATCTGATTTATTTTTCGCTTGTTGAGCAAATAAATTTGTGTTTGCAATTGCAAATAGAACAATTGCTACTAACATGGTTCCCTTTTGAATTCTTTGTGTTTTCATAATATTAAAGTTTTTATGGTTAAAATTTTTCTATTTCTGCTTTTTAGACACATAGAATTATAATTTATTACAAAGGATATTGAGAAGCCTATTGTCACAGGAGTTATAGGAAGAAAAGAAAGCATAAAATGCAGTAATAAAGTATGAGAAAATAAAATTAGAGAAATAAGGAAATGAAGGCACTCTGAAAAAAGTGCCTTCATTAACCTAAAAACCCAAAATTATGAATTAAATAAGTTTCAGTATTTAATCCTAATTTGTATGATTAGATCTTTAAAATACAAAAAAGTTTAATCTATTTTTTTTTAAAATATTCAATAGCTGTTTTTAGAGTTGTGTCAACTTCTTTAATTATAGGATAGAATCCATCATTATCTATTATATTACGGGCAATATTTGCTTTTAATCGGGTATTTACCAAGTGCTTCGAAAATGTAAAACCTTTTGTCGATTTTGGGACACCATTTTTTTCAGCATAGTCAGCAAATTGGCCAAAAATATTAATAGATTCAAGATAATCGTTTATAGCATATGCATCATTGTATTGGTTTAAGATACTTCTATTATTATCAACATACTCAAATGCAAAATTATAGAGCACACCTTTTCTAACCGCCTCAGCATAATATTTAGAATAACCAGCTGTATCAAGTGGCACAAAAATATCTGGCATTATACCTCCTCCGCCATATACAATATTCCCTTCTGGTGTAACATATTGTAAAGAGTCAGAAAGATGAATACTATCAGCTTCAGAGAATTCGCCATTTAAATACCGTTCATTTAAATCGTTATAATACTCATTTTTATCATCAGAATAAGGTTTCTGAATACTTCTTCCGGTTGGAGTATAATATCTTGCAATAGTAAGGCGTATAACAGAACCATCTGTTAGTGGTTGTTGTTCCTGAACTAAACCTTTGCCAAATGACCTCCGGCCAATAATAGTACCACGGTCATTGTCTTGTATCGCTCCTGCTAATATTTCACTTGCCGAAGCTGCAAATTCATCAATAAGAACTACTACTTCAATATCCTTACATAAATCTCTTGATGTTGAAAAATATTCCCTTTTAGGGCTTGCTTTTCCTTGTGTATATACAATCAATTTTTCCGCTTCAAGAAACTGATCTGCAATATTGGTTGCAGCTCCCATAACTCCTCCTGTATTACCTCTTAAATCGAGAACTAATTTTTGTAATCCTTCATCCTTAAGTTTCTTAACTCCTCTTATAAATTCCCTTGATGTAGTTTCTGCAAAGCGATTAATTTTGATATAACCAATATTTTTTTCAATCATATAAGAAACATCAACGCTATATAAAGGAATTTCCCCTCTAATTATTTCTACTTCTATTAAATCAGGAACATTTTTTCTTTCAAGACTCACTTTAACCTTTGTTCCTTTTTTACCCTTAAGCATTCCAACTACATCATTACTTGGCATATTTTGTCCGGCAATTAATGAGTCGTTTACCTTTATAATTCTATCTCCGGCAAGTACTCCAATCTTATCAGAAGGGCCTCCGCTTATAACACTAATAATTATAGAGGTATCTGTCTGATGATTGAAAACAACACCAATCCCATCAAAGTTTCCTCTCAGGTCCTCACTAATACTTTGCATTTCTTTTGCCGGAATATAAATTGAGTGAGGGTCCAGTTCTTCAAGTATTGCAGGAATTGCTGATTCTTCAAGGATAGAACGTGAAATTGTATCTACATACCTGTTTTCAATGTAATTTATGATTCTATCTAATTTGTTGCCTACACTATATAATTGGGCATAATTTCTTTGAGGCTTATTATTCAAAGCTTTTCCAAGTAAGATTCCTCCAATTAAAACAATAGCAAATAATATTGGCAGATATATTTTATTTAATTTCCCTGACATAATAATTTAATTTTACAATTTTACATGAGTAATTTCAATATTTGCTCGTTTAAGCAAATTTAATCCTTCTTCGTTATGGTATTTATCACAAAACACAACACGTTTAATTCCCGATTGTATAATAAGTTTTGAGCATTCCATACAAGGGGAAGTTGTAACATATAAAGTTGCGCTTTCTGAACTATTATTTGATTTTGCTACTTTTGTTATTGCATTTGCTTCTGCATGTAGGACGTATGGTTTAGTGAGTTTGTTTTCATCCTCACATACATTTTCAAATCCTGATGGGGGTCCATTATAACCGTCAGAAATAATCATTTTTCCTTTAACTATAAGAGCTCCTACCTGACGACGTTCGCAATATGAGTTTTTAGCCCATATTTGTGCCATTTCAAGTTACCTTCTGTCATATTCAGTTTGTTTTTCCAGGTATGGATGTATTGAATCAGTCTTACACATAACCAATAAATTTAGCTCGTGTAAAGATATAAAAAAAACCCTCGTTTGAGGGTTAATTATATTTTTTGGTACCTGGAGTCGGGATCGAACCGACACGAACTTGCGTTCACTGGTGTTTGAGACCAGCGCGTCTACCAATTCCGCCATCCAGGCAATTAAATTAGTATGCAAAAATATGGAATAGTTTTTTATTGACAAATTTATTTCAGTCATAATTTGTATAATTCAATAAAAAATGGTTTGATAGGATTATATCTTAATGAAGTTTTTATAGCCTAAATGAATATTTAGATATTTTCTTAAAAAATATTTTACCTTGTTTTTCAAAGACATACAATTTTTTGATAAGTCATGATCGAATTTCCACTGTTTTTTTTCAATTCTTTTTTTCATTACTTCAGGATGACCCTCTTCAAATTTCTTTAACAAATCAATACCTGAATAATCAAATTCTTTCGCTTTTGAAACATTCCTGTTTATCCATTTATCATCATGCCAAAGCTTATTAAAGTTTTCTTGTTTTTTCTGCATTTTTTCAGGAGGCTTAACCCAACCATAATGATAAATGTATGCATTTAGCGGTTTAACTTTTAATTTTTTTTTATTGCCTTTTTTAAAACCTTGTGCATCACGAAAAGAATAAATGCTTTTATCATTTTTTATTACTCTAATTTCACGATCATACCACTTAGGCGAAGCACCTACATAATCATATGATCCATAAAAATGTTTATAATTGAAAAGTAATCCATCTACATTTTTATTATTTTGATATTTTAACATTGAGTCATATATCTCAGGCAAATATTTTTCATGTACAACTTCATCCCCTTGAATGTAAAAAGCCCAATCAGAATCCTTAGGAACTGCCTGGAAAGCTTTATTGGCCTCTAGAGCTAAAACTTGCCCTCCTTCACGCAAATTCTCATCCCAGGCCGTTTCTACAATTTTAATTTTTTTCTGATTAATACTATGTATTAAATCTAAAGTACTATCATCAGATTTTCCAACTGCAACTATAAAATCATTACATATTGGTAATATCGATTTTATAGCTTCAACAATTGGATAATCATAAATAATGGCATTCTTAACGAAGCTAAAGCCGGTTACTTTCATATCTACTAGCCAGTTGTTTGGTAATTAATGTTCAGTAGTTCCAAACAAACTAAAAATAAAGGAGAAATAAAAATTTATTTAAAGAAATATAAAATAATTACCGGGTAAGCTTTAGCTTACATTAGATAATATATTCGGCTGTACCAGCTCGATTGCAGTTTTAATAATTCCCTTAACATCAAATCCGCATTCATGATGTAATTCTTCCGGAGTACCATGATCTACAAACCGATCAGGAACTCCTAATCGTTTAATGGTAAGATTATATCCATTTTCACTCATAAATTCCAGGATTGCACTTCCAAAACCTCCAAACACAGTCCCATCCTCAATTGTAATTACATGGTTGAAATTTTTCCCGACTGTATGCAATATTTTTTCATCAATTGGTTTAACAAATCGCATATCATAATGGCATACATCAATGTTTTTAGTTGATAACTCCTCTGATGCTTTAATAACATAATTACCAATATGGCCAATAGATAATATAGCAATATCCAGGCCTTCCCTAATTAACCGGCCTTTGCCAATTTGAATTTCTTTAAAAGGAGTTTCCCACTTTGGCATAACACCTCTTCCTCGAGGATAACGAATTGAAAACGGCCCTTTATTTTCTAACTGGGCAGTATACATGAGATTACGCAATTCTTCTTCATTTATAGGAGCAGAAACAATGACATTAGGAATGCTTCGCATGTAGGCTAAATCATAAACTCCATGATGTGTTGCGCCATCTTCACCTACAAGGCCTCCACGGTCAAGGCATAAAACAACATTAAGCTTTTGAATAGCGACATCATGAATTACCTGGTCATATGCCCTTTGCATAAAAGATGAATATATATTACAAAAAGGTAACATTCCTTCAATAGCGAGTCCTGCAGAAAAGGTAACAGCATGTTGTTCGGCAATGCCTACATCGAAAGTACGCTCCGGCATTTCTTTCATCATAATATTTAAAGATGACCCTGTAGGCATTGCAGGTGTAATACCTACAATTTTTTCATTCTTTTTAGCTAGTTCTAAAATTGTATGGCCAAATACATCCTGATATTTAGGAGGAATAGGTTTGTCTGATTTAACTTTTAGTATTTCTCCGGTACTTTTATTAAAGTGCCCGGGAGCATGCCAGGTTGTTTGATTCAATTCGGCTTGCTTAAATCCTTTCCCTTTTTTAGTAACTACATGAAGTAATTTAGGGCCTTTAATACCTTTCAGGTCAGCAAGTATTTTACTAAGATAAATAACATCATGCCCATCAACCGGGCCAAAATATCTAAAATTTAATGACTCGAAAAGATTACTTTGTTTTAAAAGAAAAGATTTAACGGCATTGTCAATTTGTTGAGCCAATCTTCTGTAATTATGCCCTAATTTGTTTAAATGCCCAAGTAAATGCCAAACATCATTTTTAAGTTTGTTATATGTTTTTGAAGTGGTGATATCGAGCAGATATTCCTTAAGCGCACCAACATTTGGATCAATAGCGATATTGTTATCATTTAAAATTACCAACAGGTTTGTTTTTTCAATTCCTGCATTGTTTAAGCCTTCAAAGGCTAATCCTGCAGTCATCGAACCATCTCCAATTACTGCAACGATTTGTCTATCATCTTCATTTTTAAATTGAGCTGCTTTTGCCATACCCAGTGCAGCAGATATTGAAGTTGATGAATGGCCTACTCCAAAAGAATCGTATTCACTTTCGGAAGATTTTGGAAAACCACTAATTCCATTATATTTTCTGTTTGTATGAAAATTATCTTTCCTTCCGGTTAAAATTTTATGCCCATATGCCTGATGCCCTACATCCCATACAATTCTGTCGTAAGGTGTATTAAACACATAATGCAAAGCCACAGTCAATTCAACTACACCTAAACTAGCTCCAAAATGGCCCGGGTTTGAAGAAACAACATCAATAATAAATTGCCTTAATTCCTGGCTT